>JAJDEX010000037.1 GCA_029259575.1 Planctomycetota bacterium
TGCTGGCGACCCTGAACGCGTTCGTGCGCGACGTCTTCCACCTGGTCGGAGTCGCGACCGTCGTGTGGATGTTTTCGACCCCGATCTTCTATCCGGCCTTCATGGTCCAGGATGCGGGCTACGGCTGGATGCTGGACATCAACCCGATGTACTGGTTGATCGACAGCTACCGCATCGTCCTGATCCACGGCCTGTGGCCGGACTGGTTGTTGCTCGCGAAGTTCGCAGGCTTGTCCGTGGTGATCTTCTTCGCCGGCGCGCAGTTCTTCAAATCCCAGAAGTCCACGTTCCCGGATCTGCTGTGAGCACCAAGCGAACCGATACGACCACCGCGATCCACGCGGAGGGGCTGGGCAAGTGCTATCAGCTGTACGACAAGCCGATCCATCGCTTGTGGGACATGGCGCGTCTGGGCAAGCGTCGCGCGCGAGACTTCTGGGCGGTGCGCGACGTCTACCTCGACATCCCGCACGGTTCGACGGTCGGCATCATCGGCCAGAACGGAGCGGGCAAGTCGACCTTGTTGAAGATGCTCACGGGCATCACCGCACCGACCACGGGCAGCGTTCAGGTGAACGGGCGCGTGGCCTCGCTGCTGGAACTGGGCGCAGGCTTCCATCCCGAGTTCAGCGGCCGCGAGAACGTGTTCTTGAACTGCTCGATCCTGGGCATGAGCGACGAGGAGATCGAGGACCGCTTCGAGTCGATCGTCGAGTTCAGCGAGTTGGGTCACTTCATCGACCGCCCCGTGAAGACGTACAGCTCAGGCATGTACGTGCGCCTCGGCTTCTCGGTCGCGGCCAGCGTCGATCCGGACATCCTGTTGATCGACGAAGCTCTGTCCGTAGGCGACGAGCACTTCAAGGGCAAGTGCATCAACCGCCTGAACGAGTTCCAGGAGATGGGCAAGACCACCGTGTTCGTCAGCCATGACATGGGGGCCATCAAGACGATGTGCCAACAGGTCGTGTTGATGGATCAGGGCAAGGTCATCAAGCAAGGCACGACCGACAAGGTCGCGGACGAGTACTTGAAGCGTGCCCACGAACGCGGCAACGAACGGCTCTCGTCGATCGAGCGCGAGGCCTCCGAGTACCCCCGCTGGGGCAGCCAGGAGATCCGGACCGGCGAGATCGAATTGCTCGGTGGCAAGGGTACGCGCAGCCTCACCTTCCAACCGCTCGAACCGTTCACCTGCCGCATCCACTGGGAAGCGCTCGAGGACTGCGCCGAACCCGTCTTCGGCGTCGGGCTCTACCGCTCGGACGGCACGTACGTGAACGGCTCCAACCACGAATGGCGCAAGACGCCGATCGCGATGTCCGGCGTCAAGAAGGGCGACACCGGCGTGGCCGAGATGGCGTTCGAAGCGCTGCCGTTGCTGGCCGGCGAGTACTACCTGACGACGTTCCTCTACGACCACGCCAAGGCCTCGCCGACCGCGATCGACCACCGCGAGCACGCGGTGACGTTCGAGGTCCTGGACGCCGACCGTTTGCAGCATGGCATGCTCTTCCTGCCGACGCGCTGGACGCTCGAGCGCCAGAGCGGAGGGACGAGCTCGAAGGAGGTTTCGGAATCGTGATCGACCTGCTCGCTCTTCCGTTCGATCAGTACCAGCGTTACCGCCTCGTGGCCGATCTGGTCGATCGCGTTCGCATCGGCGACCGCCCCTTCCGCATCTTGGACGTCGGTGGGCGCACGGCCCTGCTGCGCGCCTTCCTGCCGAACGACGACGTGGCTCTGGTCGACGTCGATCCGTCCGACGCCGAGGGCCTGGTGCTGGGGGACGGCTCCAAGTTGCCCTATCAGGACGGCGCCTTCGAGGTCGTCGCCGCGTTCGACACGCTCGAGCACGTTCCGCCCGCCCTGCGCGAGGCGTTCGTCGCCGAATGCGCACGCGTGAGCTCAGGCTACGTCTTCATCGCCGGCCCGTACCAGGCGCCGCGCGTCGATCAGGCCGAGGAGATCCTGCAGGCCTTCCTGCGCGAGAAGCTGAACTCCGAACACCGCTACCTGGCCGAACATCGCACCAACGGGTTGCCGATCCGCGAGGCGACCGAGAACGGTCTGCGCGCCGCCGGGGCCCAGGTCGCCAGCGTCGGTCATGCGAACCTGGATCGCTGGCTCGTGATGATGTGCATGGAGCTGTACCTGGACCACGACCCGAAGCTCAGGCCGATCGCCGCCGAGTTCTTCCGCTTCTACAACCAGGCGATGTACGCCTCGGACCATGCCGGGACCGTCTATCGGCACTGCGTCGTCGCGGCCTTCGGTGACCACGCGTTGCCCGACACCACGGACCTCTTCGCGCCCGCCATCGCTCCGACGGGTTCGCTGGCTGCGCTCGCGGACCTCGGGCTCGAGCTGGTAAAGTTCGACAGCGAAGCCGACGCCTGGGAGCCCGAGATCGCTCGCTTGAAGGGCATCATCAGCGATGTCGAGGAGGACCTCGCGGGTCACAAGCAACGCTTGTCGGACAAGAGCGACGACCTGGCGGCGCACGAGGCGACGCTGACCGACCTGCGCGCGACGTACGACACGACGCTCGCGGAGCACGCCGCCGAGGTCCAGACCCTCGAGGCCGATCTCGCGGCCCGCGGTGCGACGATCGAAGCTCTACGTGCAGAGTGCGTGAAGCTCGAAGCCGATCAGCTCCGAGCCGTGGCCGACCACAAGGCCGTGATCGATGGCCTGGTCGTCGACGTGACCAAGGCCACCGAGGCGTACCAGGGCGAGGTCCAGCACCGGCAGGGTGTCGAAGCCATTCTGGCCGAGACGCAAGCCGCCGCGGCGGACATCGAGGACAACCTGCGCTCCGCTCAGGCGGGTCTGGCTCACCTGAACGGCGTCCTGCAGGAGCGCGACGCCGAGCTCGCGGCCCTGCGTGCCCGGTTGCGCGATCGCGTCGACTCGCTCAAGCGCGCGTTCGGTCCGAAGCCGAAGTGAGCCGTCCCTCGTCTCGACCGGTTGGTTCTAGGTCGGCCAGTTCACGGGCGTGAACGGCCAGAAGATCGGGATCAGGAAGCCCGCCAGGATCGTGAGTCCGATCGCCAGCGGCAGGCCGACGCGCACGTAGTCGCGGAAGCGATAGCCGCCCGGGCCCATGACCATCGTGTTCGCTTGGTGCGCGACCGGCGAGAGGAACGCGAGCGACGTGCCGGTGATGACGGCCATGAGGAACGGTCGCTCGGAGACGCCCGCGACCACCGCGAGTTCCAGGGCGATGGGCGTCAGGATGACGGCGGTCGAGACGTTGTTCAGGATCTGCGTCAGGCCCACCGTGACCACCAGCAGGACGAGGAACAGCCCGAGCGGACCAACCGTGCCGGCCTCCATCATGCCCGCGATCCAGGACTGGAGGTTGCCCGTGTGATCCGGGGTCAGGACGTGGTTCTGGAACCCGACGCCCAGGGCCAGCATGCCCCCGACGAGCATGACCACGGACCAATCCACCGAGCGGTAGACCTCGTCCGAACGCAGGATCCCGGTCACCACCAGGCCCAGGACTCCCGCCAGGCCGAGCGCGGCGATCGAGATGGGCGTGAGTGCCGCCAGCATCAGAACGAAGGCCAGGATACCCATCACCGTCCAGCCTTTGCGGTCCAGATGGGGCTTGCCGATCTCGTCGAGCACCAGCAGGTCCCGCTCGGCTCGCGCATTGTCGATGTCCGGCTGGTGACCCTGCACGAGCAGCGTGTCGCCGGTCTCGAGCTTCACCTTCTCGAGTCGATCGAGTTGCAGTTCGCCCGCTCGCGAGATGGCGAGCACGTTCAAGTTCGAGCGCTTGCCGAACTGCGTCTGCACGAGGTTGCGTCCGACCAAGCGGGACCCGCCGGGGATGACGGCCTCGACGAGGCGCACGTCGTCCGAATACAAACGCGTCCGGTCGGTCTCGACGTACGTGCGTTGCTTGAGCGGCAGTTCTTCGGACAGCGCCAGGATGTCGTCCGGGATGCCCTGCAGGATCAGCGTGTCCTCGGCGCGGATGCGGTTGTACGGTCCTGGCGCGAGCACGGACGTCTCACCGCCGGGACGCACGATCCCCAGGACGGTCACGCCATGCCGTCGAAACACATCGACCTCCGAGACGGCGCGGTTGATCAACGTGCTGTTCGGTTCGACCAGGATCTCGGTCACGAACTTCGGGACCTGGTAGCGCTCGGTCAGGGGTTGATCGACGGACGACTTCGGGAGCAGGGCGCGTCCCGGCCCGATCAGGTAGAGCGTTCCCGCGCCCAGCAGGATCAAGCCGAGATGCGTGAACTCGAACATCGTGAACGGTTCGACGCCGAGCGCTGCGGGCGCATCGCGGATGGCCTGGTTGACGACGATGTTCGTCGAGGTGGCGATGACCGTGACCAGTCCGCCCAACAGGCTGCCGAAGGCGAGCGGCATCAGCAGTCGCGAGACCGCCACGCGGCGGCGGCGTCCGACGCCCGCGCAGACGGGGATCAACGTCGCCACCACGCCCGTGTTCGACAGCACGGACGAGAGCGTGCCAGCCAGAACCGCGAGGCGCGCGACGAGCGGGCGTTCCGCTCCGCGCTTCACACGCAGGAAGCGGCGACCCAGGGCCTCGGCCATGCCCGTGCGTCCGATCGCGTGCCCGAAGACGTACATCGAGCCGATCAGGATGACGGCTTCCGAGGCGAATCCCGAGAAGGCTTGCTCGGGTCCGAGGGTCCCGGTGAAGACCAGGGCGACCACCACGCCGATGGCCACAAGGTCGTACCGCACCAGGTCCAGGGCGAACAGGACGAGGCTGATCGCCAGCAGGGCGAGGACGACGACGGCAGGATCCAGGGTGGGCACGAACGCGAAGGTAGGGGACGGGGTTCAGCCAGGGCAAGCGGTGTGCTAGAAACGGCATCTCCCCGAGAGCCTTCATCGGCTCCCCCCGTACCTTGGTCCACCTTCCTTTCGAGATCCGCAACCTGGCCTCCCACGTGGCAGGCTGGCTCCTGGCCGACGGCCCCGAGTCCGATGTCGTGGTTTCCTGCCGCGTCCGTTTGGCCCGCAATCTCGCCGGTTTCGCCTTCCAGCCCAAGCTCGATCCCGACCGCTCCCAGGAACTGTCGAATCGATTGCGCGTCGCGCTGACCGACGCCTGTCTGGATGGCGAGACCTGGTGGATCCCGCTCGAGGACGCGAGCCCCGTCCTGCGTGCGATTCTGATCGAACGGAACCTCGCGTCCCGCGACCTCGTGCGCGGCGGCGAGGCGACCGAGCCCGGCACCGACGCTCCCGACCAGAGCGGCCGACCGGGACGGGCCGTGGCCTTCGGTCGCAGCGAGACGGTCACGGCGATGGTGGGGGAAGAGGATCACCTGCGCTTGTCCGCGCTCGCCGCGGGCCTCGACCTCGAGCTCGCCTGGCAACGCGTGCACGTGCTCGACGGCTATCTCGAAGGCCAGGTCGAGTACTCGGTCCGCGAGGACCTCGGCTACCTGACCGCGTGCCCCAGCAACGTGGGCACAGGACTGCGCGCCAGCGTCATGCTGCACCTGCCCGCGCTCGGCAACGTGCGCTCCGAGCTCGAAAAACTCTTCACGGCCGCGCAGCACACCGGCTTGGCCGTGCGCGGCATGCAAGGGGAAGGCAGCAAGGCCGCGGGCGACCTGTATCAGGTCAGCAATCAAGTCACGCTCGGTCGCACCGAGGCCCAGTTGATGGAGGACCTGGCGGGCTTCGTCGGGTGTGCCGTCGACTTCGAACGCAAGATGCGGCAGACGCTGTTGGATGCGCGCGGGTCGGCGTTGCGCGACCGCGTGGCGCGTTCCTACGGCTTGCTGCGCACCAGCCGCGCCATTCCGACCGAGGACGCGTTGGCGCACCTGTCGGACCTGCGCCTCGGGTTGCACTTGGGGCTGATGCGCGAGTTGAAGCTCGAGGATCTCAATCGCCTGGCGTTGCAGATCCAGAAGGGGCACATCCACGCGCTGACCCAAGCCGACGAGCAGGGCATGCTGGACGCGTCCGAACGGGACAAGCTGCGCGCCAGCCTGCTGCGCACCGAGTTGAGCTAGACCATGCGCCTCTTCGGCTTCCTGGATGGTGTCCTCGACGAGTCCTTTCGGAGGGCACAGTGGATCCTTCTAGCGATCTGCGGGGTCCTCTGGTTGCTCACCAAGATCTTCTGATCGCGATGATCCTGCGCCCGCTCGGGCGGGCCGGTCCCAAGGGGGTGTCGGTGTGGTCCACATGGCCTGGGAACATCGTCCCAGGTACCGCGTAGGTCCTCCCCGTGAGCGAGCCTCCTCTGGAACCCGAGCGTCCCGAGAGCCTGAAGTCGATGTTCCTGCGAACGGACTGGCAGGATGAGGCCACGGGTTCTGGATGTGCCGTCTTGTTGTTCCTCCCGTTCTTGGTCTTGGGGTTCATGACGCTGCTGTTCGCCAGCCTCTGGTCAGTTGGCGGTGACTGGGTCTTCCTCGAGGTCCTCCTTCTCCTGCTGCTGGCCGTGGGCGCTTGGATCGGGATCTTGAAGGTGCTCGATCGGCAAAGCCCCGAGTGATCGCGCGAGGTGGAAAACGTTTCCACCCACCCCGAATCACATTCCAGAGGCGCCCTTCAGCGGGCAGGAGTCGGATCGACGATAGGCACAGGGTCCACCTATCTATCTATTTCGTTCCGAATCCAATGCTGAAGTCCGTCCTCTGGCTGTCGCTCGCTTGCGCCACGCCCTCCTTCGCGCAAGACGCGAGTGACTCCCCGACCCACCCCGAACGCGCGCGCGTCGAGGTCCACAAGGGGCGTTGCGTCCTGCTCGCCGAAGGCAAGGTCGAGCGCACCCTCCGCTCGGGAGCGACGGGTGACACCGCCGGTCGTACGCACGCCGAGATCGCAGCCGGGTCCGAGGTGCGCTTGTCGTGGCCGGGTCGCGCCAGCGTCTACGTCTGGGGACCGGCCTCGTTGCAGTGGTCGACCGATCCGACGACCAGCACCGCGGACGACGCGACCTCGACCTTCTCGAGCGAGAGTCTGACCATCCAGTTCTTCGACATCGCCTGGTGCGATTTCGAGGTCCGTCGCGGCCAGCACCGCCTGCGCCTGCCCGGTCATTGGCGTTGCGACGTCGAGAACGGCGCGACCCACTTCCGCGGTCTGCCCCAAGGACCCGTCGAGGTCCGCCACCACGCCGGCAGTCCGTTGACGCTCGTATGGGAAGGCGACCTCTCCAAGCCGCGTCCGCCGGTCACGGTGTACTCCGGCTCGAGCGTCCGTCTCGACATGCCGACGACCTCGCCCGACGACCGTTCGTCGAAGGCCCCGTCCTGGGGCCAGTCGCAGTGGCCGTGGCGCGAGCAAGCCGACACGGACGACGAGATCCGCGACCGCGTGGCCCTGCAAGGCCGCACGAATCAGCCCGGTTCCTGGCCGAGTGGTGAGGGCCCGCAGCGCGGCACGATGGCTCGCGTTCCCGAATTCACCGAGCGCACCGGCGTCAAGGTGGACGTCCAGCCCGAAACGATGCGCATCGGCGATACGCAGAGCCCGCAGAGCCAATCGACTCCGATGTCGCCCTTCACCGGTCGCACGGCGGTTCAGAGCCCGAGCACGACGCTGCCCGAGCTTCCGCCGACCCGTGTGCAGCCCAAGCAACCGAAGGTGCAGGACGCGCCCGCGGTCAGCCGGACGTTCCTCACCGATCAATGGGGCGGTCTCGGCCGTCACCAGCTGGAATCGAGCGGCGTCATGGCGATCGAACGCTCCCAGCACGTCGAGATCCGCCTGTTCTCGAGCGGCCGCCGCAAGGTGTTCGTCGCGAGCGAGTGCAGCACCTCGATCCGCTGCTTCGGACCGAACGGGGACTACACCCTCGAACCCGGCACCGTCGCGGTCTTCGAGAAGGACGGCTCCTTGAAGTCGGCGTACGGTGACTACGAGGCGAGCGAGACGCCGACGAACCGCCCGACGCTCGGCGAGCTGAACTGATCGAAGACTGGCCTACTTCGCTCCGCAAACCTCCCCAACCCCGCCTAGGCGGCCCAGGATGGCGATTGCAGCAGCTCCTTCCATCGCCACGGAAAGATGCGCCACGTCAAGAATTCCTCCATCGTCGCAGCGGCGGAATGGGCTCCCGCCCATTGCCCCGGACTCTGCTCCGGTCGGTCCCGATTGAACCTGCGACGCACGTAGTTCTTCCATGCGATGAACAGCCCCAAGTGCAGCGTCAAACGCTGCCGCATCTTCGAAGCGCCCCAGTTCCGCCGCACCAGCCGCGAGACTCCATCGCGGAACATCGCAAGCGTGTGATTGATCGGGAAGAGCGGATTCCGTGTCGTCCGAGGCGCGGTACTGATCGTCGTCTCGTGCCGAATCGGAAG
>JAJDEX010000361.1 GCA_029259575.1 Planctomycetota bacterium
GTGCGCTGACGGTATCGCCGCGCACGGACTGGCTCGATGAGTTGGCCACGGCGATGACGACCAAGAGCCTCGAGGAGGTCGCCGATCGACCCGACGTCGAGAAGGCGCACCAGCGCGCGTCGAAGAACCGCGACAAGGCGCTCGAGCACTTCCCGCCGACCGTGAAGTGGGTCAAGGACGGCGTGCTGCTGTACGACGCATCCTCGAACAAGATCCGGCGCGAACGCTTCGCGGTGTTCTACCACCACCCGGACATCCTCTACTCGGTCGGCGTCATCCCGACGCGCGCTGGGTTCCACATCACGTGTGGCGAGAACCCGTGGAACACGCCGACGAACGGCGTCCACGTGGGCGAGATGATGGAGCGCTATGGCGGTGGTGGTCACCGCGCCGTCGGTGGCGCGAACCCCGAGTCGCTCGAGAAGTGCCGCGAGGCCAGCGAAGAGATCGCCAACTTCCTCGTGGCGAAGTTGAAGGGCGAGTGACATGACGGATCCTGCGGCACTTCGATCGGCGCGACCGCTGCTGGCCTATTCGCTGGCGGATCTGGAAGCACGCGTCGTCGAGCTCGGCGGGCGCGCGTTCCATGCGCGGGTCGTGCGCAAGGCCGTCCTGGAACAGGGCGTGCTGGAGTACGCCGACATGACCTCGCTGTCCGCGGATCTGCGCGCGAGACTCGACGCCGAGATCCCGATCCTGGCCGCCGTCGAGTCGGCGCGAACGGTGGCGAACGACGGCACGACCAAGCTGCTGCTCTCGTTCCCGCCGCGCGAAGGCGGACGCGACAAGCCGGCCACCATCGAGGTCGTGCACATGCCGTCGCTGAAGCCGACCGAAGAGGACGAGGTCGGCGCGACCTTGTGCGTCTCGACCCAGGCTGGCTGTCCGGTGGCCTGTCCGTTCTGCGCCAGCGGATTGGCGGGCCTGGATCGCAACCTGGACGCCCACGAGATCCTCGAGCAGTACGTTCGCGGGCGCGCGCTGGGACCGCTCAAGCGCTCGGTGGTCATGGGGATCGGCGAACCGTTCCTGAACCTGCCCGCCGTGACCGCCGCCCTCGACGTGGTTCACGACGAGATGGGCCTCGGCAGTCGCAAGATCACGGTGTCCACGGTCGGCTTCCCCGATCGCCTGCACCGCGCCGCTCGCGACAACCCTCGCTATCAGCTGGCGATCTCCCTGCACACGCCCGACGACGAGCAACGCGCCGAACTCGTGCCCGCCATGGCCGGCACGACGGTCGACGAGATCCTCGAGGCCGGCGACGACTGGTTCCAGCAGACCGGCCGCGAGGTCACGTACGAGTACGCGCTGCTCGGCGGCGTGAACGACTCGGTCGGCCACGTGCAACGCCTGGCCGAGAAGCTGCGCGGGCGCCGCTGCACCGTCAACGTCATCCCCTACAACCCCTCCGAGTCCCTGCCGTTCCATCGCCCGTCCTCGGCGGCCGTCGAGGCGTTCCAGACGCGCCTCCAGGAGGCCGGAGTGGTCGCGACGGTGCGCTGGTCGCGCGGGCTCGACGGAGCCGCTGCGTGCGGCCAGCTCCGCTCGCGCAACCTGGATTGACCGGATCCGTTACGGCCTCGATCGCGCTCCTCGTCCGGACCACGTGAGGCCTTCACCGACTTGGAGACGCCGCGCGACCGTCCGCTCGACGATGGTCACCTGCGTCTTGCCGGGCCGCATGGAGCGACGCTCACTGGGCTGAGGTACATTCGCAACACCATGATCCTGCAAACGACCCTCGTGACGCTCGCCTTGATGTTCGGCGGAGCGCAAGACATCCAGGATCCAGAGCCGGCCCATCCAAGTCATACGAGTTGGGGCGAGTACGCGTTGCGCGGCCTCGATCCGATCGAGTTGTGTGCCGGCAAGGACGTCGCAGGTGACGACCGCTGGTTCGCACGCTGGGGCCGCTTCCCCTACCGCTTCGCCAGCGAGGCCAACCGGAATCGCTTCCTGACGGATCCCGAGCGCTGGTGCATCCAATGGGACGGGGCGTGTGCTCGCATGAGTCCCATGGGCGGCGCCGGATCGCCGCAACGCTGGCTCCTGCATGACGAGCACATCTACATCTTCGCCTCGGACGGCTGTCGCAGCGGATTCGAGGCGGCACCGGAACGCTACCTGCCGAATTCGGACAAGGATACGGCGTCGACCGAGGCCCAACTCGACGCGGGCCAGCGATGGCTGCACCGTGCTGTCGAAGCCCACGGCGGCGAGGCGGCCTTGAGGGCCCTTCCGGGGGTCGCCTGCTCGGCGTCCCGCGAGGTGGACCCTTCGCTCAGCGACAGCGTCGTCCTGACGGCCGTGCACGGTCTGACCCTGATGCAGAACGGCGACATGCGCTTCGCGTCGGACCGGATGGTCGACGGCGTTCCGGACATCCGGACCGCTTGGACGCTCACGCAGAAGGATGCGTTCCAGGTCGAGAACGACGGCGTCTGGCCCATCCACAGCGCACACGGACAGCAACAGGTGCGACGGCATGCGCATCGCCAACCCTTGACGCACCTGTGGGCGTTCCTGCAGCAGAGGGTCCATGCTGTCCACGAAGGACCGGGGCGGCTCCAGGACCTCGAGACAGTGTTGATCCGCGTCACCCACGACCGACTGATCACGGTCCTGCACCTCGATCCGAAGACGGGGCGCATCCTGGGAATGCACTGGCGCGGCTGGGTCGACGACGGCGTGTTGCAGTCCATCGTCGAGTCGTTCACGGAATGGCAGGACGTCGCGGGCGTGCAGATCGCCAAGGCACGCACGCACTCCATCGACGGCAAGTTCTTCGATCCCGCGGACAAGTGCTACCGCGAAGTCGTCGCTCTCGAGCGCGCGCCCGCGAACCTCGTGCGCCCGAAGGCGAGCGCTCGCGAATCTGCGAAGGACGATTGACCGTGGCCGACTCGATCACCTGGACTCTGGTCTGCGTCGACTGCGCGTCGACCTTCCCGGGCGACGAACTGCGCTATCGCTGCGCGTGCGGCGGCACGCTCGACGTCGTGCAATCGGTTTCGCCGGGCATCGAGCGCGAGACCGTCGATGAGCGCCTGCGCTCGCGTCACCCCCACGACCGCTCGGGGGTCTGGCGCTTCCGCGAACTCATCCTGCCGGGCGCGGACGACGCGATCGTGACCCGCGGGGAAGGCCGCACCGGGCTGCATCCGTCCAAGGCGCTCGCCGCATGGGTCGGACTCGAGTCCATCGTCCTGAAGCACGAGGGCGAGAACCCGACCGGCTCGTTCAAAGACCGCGGGATGACCGTCGGCGTCACGCAGGCCATGCGCTTGGGCAAGCGCCGCGTCGCCTGCGCGTCCACCGGCAACACGTCCGCGTCGATGGCCGCGTACGCCGCGATCGCGGGGCTCGAGGCCTACGTCTTCGTCCCGGCGGGCAAGGTCGCGTTCGGCAAGCTCGCCCAAGCGTTGGCCTACGGCGCGCGCACGCTCGAGATCGAGGGCGACTTCGACGACGCGATGACCCTCGTCCAGGAACTCTGTGCGGTCGAGGACGTCTACCTGCTGAACTCGATCAATCCCTTCCGCGTCGAGGGCCAGAAGGCGATCGGCTTCGAACTGCTCCAGGACCTCGAGTGGGAGGTGCCCGACTGGATCGTGCTGCCCGGTGGCAACCTGGGCAACGTCACGGCGCTGACCAAGGGCCTCGGCGAGCTGCACGCGTTGGGCTGGATCGACCGACTGCCGCGCGTCGCCGTGATCCAGGCGGCCGGCGCCAATCCGTTCTACACGGCGTGGACGAACGGCGCGGAGCTGGTTCCAGTGCGCGCGGAGACGCTCGCGACCGCCATCCGCATCGGCGCACCGGTGTCGTGGCGCAAGGCCTTGCGCGGGCTGCATGCCACGAATGGCGTCGTGACCCAGGTCGACGACGCCGCGATCGTCGAGGCCAAGGCGCGCGTGGACGCGGCGGGCATCGGGGCGGAGCCGGCGTCCTGCGCCACCGTCGCGGGCATCCGCCGCCTGGTCGCGGAGGGCGTGATCGCCAAGGACGCACGCGTCGCCGGCATCCTGACCGGTCATGTGCTGAAGGACCCGGGACTCGTGGTCGACTATCACAAGGGCGAACTCGCCGGCATCGAATCGACGCTGGCGAACGCACCGCAGCGCGTGGCCGCGGACCTGGATTCCCTGCGGCGCGCGATCTCGGGCTAGCACGCGAACCGTATGCGCCGTGGCTAGAACCGCAACGTGTACGTCAGCTTCAGGATCAGCTCCTGGTCCGCGACGACGAACGTGTCGCGGTCCTCGCGCGTCCAGCCGAAGAGGCCCACCAGGAACAGGTCCTGGCCCGGCTCCAGGATCCAACGCAAGCGGCTCTGCAGCGACAGGTCCCGGGAGTCCGTGTCGTACTGCGCGAAGTTCTTCCACGACACGTCGGGAGTCAGATTGAGGTCCAGGTTGGCCGAAACCAACTGGGTGCGGAACGAGCCCTCGGCCAGGTCCCCCTCGACGTCCGTGTAGGCCAGACTGACCAGAACGTGCTTCGACGGGATCCAGATCCCCTCGGCGGTCCACTGCAACAGCTTGCCCGAGTAGAAGTCGCCCCATTCCATCGAGAGCGTCGTCTTGCTGAGTCGGCGATCGTTCGATTCGAAGCGAAGACCGTGGCGCACCTGCTCGTACTTGCCGGGCGAGACCATGACACCCGGGGAGACCTCGAAGCCGGCGTCGAGGCGTTCGTGCTCGCGCGTGATGTCGTACAAGAGCGAGTCCCCGCTCTGGAACTCGATCTCGAAGACGTCGAGCGGCAACTGCCAGCCGTCCTCGTTGCCGGCCAGGTCGTGGTTCGCGCGGAACGACAGGCCCGACTCGACCGTACGTATCAGCCCTTGATCGCCGAAGCGGAGCGTCGCTTGGGTCTCGGCGAACGCGGTGCTGACGCCGGTCCGGCGCACGAAGCCGAGCGCAGGGTCGAAGTCCTCCTCGATGCGCTGCCACGACACCGTGTGGTTCCAGACGCTCGAACTCGCGGAGGCCTCGATGCCGAACGCGTCGCCTTCCTGGGCCGAGGTCCGCCCTTCGGTCGTCAGGTACCAAGCCACCAAGCTTGCGGAGTGACTGTCATTTAGGAAGCGACTGTCAGCCAGACGCACATCGACCCCAGCGGTGCGCGCGGCGCCTCCCAGGACCGGATCCCCGGTCGTCACGATGCCGCCGATCGAACTCTGTGCACCGACGTTCCGGGTCACGCGCAGCACGCCCAGGTTCTCCCGCCCGAGCATCGCGTGCTCGTCCAGGTATGTGTCGAGCAAGCCCACGTTCCAGCCACCCGCGCGCCCCGTCGCCTTGACGCCGGCCAGGACCGGCACCGCCCGACCGTCCGCATCCCGGCCGATGGTGCGGGAGAAGAACGGGATCAGGCTGCTGCGGTTGCCGGGCGCTCCGAAGCCGAACAGACCGGCGTCCTCGAGGAAGAAGTCGCGCTTCTCGGGGAAGAACAACGGGAAGCGTTCCAGGTTGATCTGACGCGCGTCGACCTCGGTCTCCGCGAAATCCGTGTTCGCGGTGAAGCGCACGTTCACGTCGGGAGTCGGCCGCCAGGACAGGTCGAGCCCCCCATCGCCGATCAGGTCGGTGTCCCCGTCGAAGGCCGCGCGCGATGCGTCCAACCGGACGTACGGTTTCACGTCGATGCCCTGTCCCTGCTCGAGTCCGGTCAAACCGGTCAGGGCGCCGCCCTCGGCCAGCGTGAAGAAGCTGAAGGCCGTGCTGGGCGAGGCCCACCGCGAACGTTCTCCGTTCGCCACGCGTCGTCGGGCGATGTTGAAGCCCCAGGTCGAGCGGTCCGCATCGAAAGCCAGCGTCTGGAACGGCAACGCGACCTCGGCCTCCCAACCGTCGGCGGTGACGCGCGAGCGTCCGTACCAGATGCCGTCCCACTCCTTGTTGAAACGTCCCCCACCTTCGCTGAGCAATGCGTCCCCGCGCGATCCGCCCGGCGTGATCTGGAACCAGTACGCGAAGCGTTGGGTGTCGAACGTGTCGAACCAGATCTCCATCACGTCGTCGTAGCGGACGAACGCATCGCGATCCATCTGCCGCGCACGCACCTCGCTCGGATCGTCCGCACAGCGGATCGCGACGTAGAGAAACTTCGCGTCGTAGGCGATGCGCACGTCCGTCGGATGGATCGGATCGGCGCCTTCGACAGGAGCGACCTGAGTCAGCGCTCCCAGTCGTTCCGCGCGTTCCCAGAACGGTTCGTCGACGTGGCCGTCGATCTCGACCTGGGTGCCCGGCTCCAGGCGCAACGCCTGCACGGACGGTCGCGTGCGAGGGACGTCCTGGGCGGGTGCGGTTCCGAGAAGAAGGGCACCCAGCGCGAGCTGGAGGATGGGAAGGCGAATGGCGAGCGGAGCGAGGGCGCGTCGGGAGGACGACGAGTCTATGCCGATGAGCGCCCCGACATCGCTCAGGCCCGACCCGGAGTCTCGATCCCGGTCAGCGGTGCCCCGCTCAGACTGGCACGCGATCGGCGGCTCCAGGTCTGCCCGGCGAACAGCACGAACAAGGCCAACCCGATCAACAGGACGTTGAGGGACACGCCGGCGTCGTACGCCAGCCCCAGGATCAACCCGCTCGCGGTGAACGCCAGGGTCATGCCGATGAACTCCAGGCTATGGACCCGTCCTCGGAACGGGTCGTCGATGCGCCGCTGCCAGATCGTGGCCGCGCTGACCCAGATCGTGCTGCCGCCCATGTGCGCCACGACGATCAGCACGAAAGCCACCCACAGGGACGTCGCGGCCGCGACGCATCCGTAGCCGATCGCCGCCACGGTGAACGCGATTCCGGTGGCGCGCCACAGCGCTGCGTCCGAGGTGCCCAACGCGCGCGCGACCCACGGTCCGACACCGGTGCCGATCCCGCGCGCCATGTAGAGCAAGGAGATCGCGGACGCAGGATTCAGCTCGTCGCCGCCGTCGTCGAAACGCTCCCGCGCCAGCAACGGGATGGCCGCGAGGAATCCACCGGCGCCGCCCCAGTACCACTTCGCGCTGATCGCCGCTCGCGCGCCGCGTTCACCCAGGTGATCCCAGGCGCGCCGCAGTTCCTTGAGCAACACCACGTCCTTCCAACGGAATGCCTCGGGGTGCACCGGCACCGGAGGAAGCTGCAGTCCGATCAGGAAGAGCGCGGACACGAGGTACGTGCCGCCGTCGATCCAGAAGAGGACCTCGGGTCCGAACAGCTCCAGCAGGACGTAGGACAACCCGGTCCCGAGCGCGAGCGACGTGCTCCAGGTCGCTGCACTCAGCGCGTACGCAGCGTGCAGCTCGTCCTTGGGTACCGTGCTAGGGATCGCACCGGTGCGTGCCGCATCGAAGAACGTGCCCAGCCCCATCTGCACGGCGATGAGGACGAACACCAGGTTCTGGTGACCTGCGGAGAACGCGAACACCATCCCGAACACGGTCGCCGCGCGCGCGACGTCGGCGAGGATCATCAACTTGCGTCGCGCCATGCGGTCGGCGACCGGTCCTGCGAGCGGTCCCAGGAACGCGGTGGGCAGCAGCCGCAACGCCATCTCGAGCGCGAACCACATCCCGAGGTTCGCACCGTCGATCATCGACAACACCGCCATGCGCCCCAGCCAGTCGCCGAGCTGGCTGACGATCTGGGCCGACCAGAGTCGACGGAACTGCGCGTGGCGAAGGACGGAGAACATGGGTGTACGTCAAGCGGCCCGGCCGCGGGGTCGCCCCCACGGCCGGGCCGCTGGTCGGGATTCCGAACGGATCAGGCGCGGACGTTCGCCGGCAGGCTGTCCGAGATGCGATCGAGGGCCGTCTGGACCTCGTCGGCGGTGATGATCAGCGGCATGCGGAAGCGGATCGAGTCCTCGCCGGAGGCCAGAACGAGCAACTTGCGATCGAGCAGGTCCTTCATCATTCCATTGCGAGCCTCGGGGCTGGGAAGCGTGAATGCCGCCAGCGATCCGACGCCACGCACGTTCGAGATCGTGCCCTTCTCCTTGGCCAGACTGCGCAACCCATCGACGAGTTCCGCGCCGCGTTGCGCGACGTTGTCCATCAACTTGTCACCGGTGATGATCTCGATGAACTTGCGCGAGCGCACCATGTCGACGAGGTTGCCGCCCCACGTCGAGTTGATGCGCGAGCTGGTTTCGAACACGTTCTGGGGAACCTCGTCGATGCGCGGGCCGGCGTAGATGCCGCAGACCTGGCTCTTCTTGCCGAACGCCACGACGTCGGGGACGACGCCGTGGTGCTGCCACAGCCAGGGCTTGCCGGATCCGAAGAAGCCCGTTTGGACCTCGTCGAAGAGCAGGAGTGCTTCCTTCTCGTCCGCAACGTCACGCAGGTACTGCAGGAACTCGGTGCGGAAGTGCTTGTCGCCACCTTCGCCCTGCATCGGCTCGATGATGATGCCGGCGATGCGGTT
This sequence comes from Planctomycetota bacterium, assembly GCA_029259575.1. Lineage (GTDB taxonomy): Bacteria > Planctomycetota > UBA1135 > UBA1135 > JAJDEX01. The sequence goes on from JAJDEX010000361.1 coordinate 8,427, forward strand.
CGGGAACTTGGCGAACGCCGCTTCGATTTCGGCCTTGGCCTTGGCCTCGGACGCTTCGATGTCGTTCGCGATGCCACCATCCAGGTCGAACTCGATGCCCGGGTTGTGCACGCGCGGCCAATCGAACTTCGGGAAGAGGGCGACCTTGTCCTTGACCGTGTTGGTCAAGCTCATCGTGTAGCCCGAACGTCCGTGGAACGCCTGGCGGAAGTGCAGGATGACCAGCGCGTTACCGTCGTCGACCTTGTCAGCACCGACCTTGTGCGCCTTCCAGTCGAAGGCGACCTTCAGCGCGTTCTCGACCGCGAGCGAACCGCCGGCGACCCAGAAGTGGTGCTTGAATCCGTCGGGCGTGGCGTGCGTCGCGAACGCATCCACGAAGTCCGCCATGTGCGTGGTGTACAGGTCCGAGTTCGCCGGCTTGTTGCGCGCGACGAGCAGGAGCTCCTCGTTGAACTTCGCTTCCTTCAGCGCGGGGTGGCCGTAGCCGACCGGCCAACTGGCGAAGCAGGTGAAGAAGTCGAGATACTCGTCTCCCGAGCGGGAGTCATGGATCCAGGATCCGTGGGACTTCTCGAGGTCCAGGACCATCGGGTACCCGTCCGTCAGCTGATGGCGGGTGAGGGTTTCGTGAACGTTCTGGGGGTTGGTCATGGCGCGGTGCTTGGGAGCGTCGTCGTGGGAGCGTCGGTCGTTGCGGTCCTTGGGACCGGGGCCGCCTCGGGGGGGAGGTCGAAGCTGGGCCGTGTCGTGGTTCACCGGTCGCCTGCGCGCTCGTCCCGAAGGAGCGAGAGGCAGGGAACGGGCGCCCTGGGGGCCGCGAGGGGCATCCTGGGCTCCACGTTGGTGAACACGAGCCGCGTGAGCCTAGCGTCCCTCGGGGGGGCGCGGAACCCCTCCGTCGCCCCCCTCGAACCCGATCTGGGTTTAGAGCCACCAAACCCCGATTCGCCTCCGAGGTGAATCAGAGTTGCGCCCTGGTCGAGCCCCCGATCCCGCTCCTGGGCGAGCTGGATCCCGGATGCCCGGAGCCACGGCCGGAGCGGTTCGAGGGCGGGGTCGCGCGCAGTCTCGAGCTCGGCCAACAGAGCTTCGGTGAAGGTCGACAACAGGCGCGGGTGAACGAGCACGCGTCCGACCGCGCCGGCTCGCGTGCCTCCCCGCGCGCCGCACCGACCGAACGCGGCCCACGCGATGTCGTGCGCGGCCGCCTCGGGGTCCTCGTCCAACCGAACGCGGTCGGTGCTGGACACCAGGTCGCGCCAACCCATGGACGCGGATTCGGAGGCGTCCTCCCCCAGTCCTGCGCCGAACGAGGTCGAAGGTCGGTGTCGCGATTCCTGTTCCCAGTCGCCCCGTTCCTCGGGCGCGCAAGCCAGATCGATCCGGTCGAAGGCGCTGCTCGCCAGGGCGGCGCGATAGGCGGAGCGCCCGTCGTCCACCAACAACTGCAAGCGCCGCGGATCCAGACCGCAGTCCAAGAGCGCGCAGCAGGTGGCAAGCGCCCGATGCGGCAGGACGTGACCCGTGATCCACGTGACGGCGGCGCCGCCCCGCAGGGATTCCGCGAGAGCGGCCAGCGTGTCGGCCCAACGCTCGCGCGGATCGTCCAGGAAGAGGACCGTGGACGCCGAAGGGGCGGACGGTCTGTGCGTCGATTCCGATTCGTCGCAGGCGCACTCGACGTCCTGGACGAGTTCGACGACCTCGGCGCGCACCTCGTCGGGATCGAGGCCGCTGACCTCGGACTCGGTGCCGTGGGGATCGGGGTCGGACGCCAGGCGCTCCGCCGCAGCGAGCACGAGCGCACGCACGTCCGGCCCACGACGATCCGGATGGGAGGCTCGAAGCGCACGCTGGACGTCCGGGGCGCCGGACCGGGGCCACGACTGACCGTCCAACGCGCGGCAGGTCTCCCCCCCCATGGCGGGCACGACCTCGCCTCGAACGTGATTGCCGTGGGGAGCTTGCATGGAAGGCAGGGAGTGGATCGCCTCGGGACCTCGGGTCGGAACGCCCGTCGGCCTGAGTGGCCGGTATCGTAGGGGCTCCGCCTCCCCGCGACACCCCCGTCCCATGCGCTCTCCCCTCGGGCATCCGCCTCACCACCGTATCCGCCGGCAACGCGACTTCGATCGCGCGTACCGGGAGGGCAGTCGTGCGAAGGCGCGCTTCCTGTTGGTGGTGGCGGTCGAGAACGGGCTCGGGCACAGCCGGTTGGGTCTGTCGGTCGGGCGCCGCATCTGGCGCGGCGCCGTCCAGCGCAACCGCGTGCGCCGTCTGTTCCGCGAGGCGTTCCGGCTGAATTTCGGCGCGCTGCCCGAGGGCGTCGACCTGGTTCTGATCCCCGCCGCGCCGCAGATCCGGCCGACGTTGAACGAGGTGTCCGCGGAACTCTTGATGCTCTCCCACAAGGCCCATGGCCGCTTCCTGGAGAAGCGGCGGGCCAGCGAGGCTGCCCTCGCGGCTGAGGCTGCCCTCGGGGCGGAGTCTGCCCTCGGGGCGGAGGCTGCCCAAGATCCGCTCCCCGGGACCCAAGCTGGTACGAATCCCGAGGTCACGTGAGCCGGGTCCGATCGTTCCTCTACGCACTTCGGCGCGTCTACCTGCTGCCGGTCACCTTCTACCGACGATTTCTGTCGCCGCTGAAACCTCCGACCTGCAGGTTCCACCCGACTTGCAGCGCCTACGCCGCCGACGCCGTCATGACCCACGGTATCCTGCGCGGCACGGGATTCACGATATGGCGAATCCTGCGCTGCCAGCCGTTCTCCAAAGGTGGCTACGACCCCGTACCCCCGCGCCGCAAGGCCTCTCTCGACGACCCCGAAGCATGATGTCCCGTTCCCTTCTCCTCGCCCCGTTCGCCCTCCTCGTCTGGACCTCCTGTGCAGGTCTCGGGGACTCGCCCGCGACCCTCGAGCCGCCGTTCGCCGGCGCCGTGAATGCGGACCACCTGATCCTCGAGGGCGAGACGCACTTCGCCCACCTCTGGCAGTTGACGAACGGCGGCGAGAATGCGGAGGCCTATTGGAGTGCCGACGGCACGCAGCTCTGCCTGCAACGTACGTCCAGGAAGGACGGCATCGACTGCGATCGCATCTACGTCACCGGTGACGACGGCGAGCTGCACCAGATCAGCGATGGACGAGGTGTGACGACCTGCGCCTACTTCTTCCCCGACGGGAAGCGCGTGCTGTTCGCGTCGACGACCGGCATGGCCGCGTCGTGCCCGCAGCCGCCCGACCGCTCCCAGGGCTACGTCTGGCCGTTGCACGCCGGGTACGACATCTACGTCCACGATCTCGAGAAGGGCAACGCCTGGCCGCTGATCCAGGGACCCGGGTACGACGCCGAAGCCACGGTCAGCCCGACGGGCGATCG
>JAJDEX010000362.1 GCA_029259575.1 Planctomycetota bacterium
CCCCGACTCTCCAGCCCCCCGCCTGAAGGCCCTTGAAGGTCGCTTTCGTAACACCGGAACTGCTCTCCCTGGTCCGTAGGACCAACCTGGCAGAGATCGCGGAATACCTCCCGCGCACGCTGCGCCGGGAAGGGGCCGACGTGCGCGTGTTCATCCCGCACGCCAAGGAGATCGACTCGGGCCGCCTCGCCGACGTGTCCCACGCGGGCACGGTCACCGTCAAGGACGGCGAAGGCACGTGCAAGATCGACCTGATCCAAGGGCGCCTGGGCGAAGTCCCGGTCATCCTGTTCGACCATCCCACCTGGTTCCGCGACCGCCACCCCTATGGCGACGACCGCGGGCCCTACGCGGACAACTGGCGCCGGTACGCGATCTTCTCGCGCGCGGTGCTGGCCTCGTTCGAGGTCCTCGAGTTCAAGGCCGACGTCATCCACTGCATGGATTGGACGTCGGGGCTGATCCCGATCCTGCACCAGCTCGAACACGTGCAGCCCAATCCGAAGCATTGGATGGCGCGCACGGGCACCTACTTCGCGGTTCACAACCCCGCCATGCAGGGTTCGTTCGAGCGCGAGATCCTGCCCAAGATCGGTGTCCCCCACGAGTACTTCCGGGCCATCGAGGGCATCGAGCACGGCGGCAAGGTCAACTACCTGAAAGCCGGAGCCGAGTTCGCCACGATCGTCGGCACGCACTCGCCGACCCAGGTCGACAAGGTCGACGAGCTGCCCGCGGGCACCGGTCTCAACGACACGATGAAGCGCCGCAAGAAGGAGCTCGTCGGGGTCATGAACGGGATCGACTACCGCGCGTGGGATCCCTCGACCGATCCGCTGCTCGCGCAGCCGTTCGGATCCGAGGACAAGGATCCGACCATCGGCAAGAAGAAGTGCAAGGCTGCGGTGCAGCAGGCGATGAAGCTCGACAACGGGCCGCGCACACCGCTGCTCGCGATCATCGGTCGCTTCGACTCCGACAGCGGATTCGAGGTCCTGGCCGAAGCCCTCACGCCGATGCTCGAGCGCAACATCCAGCTCGTCATGATGGGTCCGGGCCAGCCCGAGATCCTCGAGCGCATGCACACGATCGAGCAGACCTTCTCGGGGCGCTGCCGCGTCATCGAGGGCTACAACGTCAACACCGCCCACGTCATGTTGGGCGGCGTCGACATGCTGATCCTGCCGGGTCACTTCCACGCATCGAACGCCTTGTGTGCGATCGGTATGCGCTACGGGGTCGTCCCGATCGCCTACGCCTACTCGGGCCTCGAGGACACGATCGTCGACCTCGAGACCGACACGAAGAACGGCACCGGATTCGTCTTCCCCCACTACGAGAGCGAGAGCCTGCTCGACGGGATCGACGCGGCACGCAGCCACTACAAGGACGCGGGCGACTGGCGCGACGTGGTCAAGAAGTGCCTGGGCCTCGACTTCTCGTGGATGGAGACGGCCCGCAATCAGCTGAAGGCCTACCGCCGTGTGACGCGCCGCGTCCGCAGCAAGAAGTGAGAACCGGAGCCGGCTAGCTCCTACTTCGATTCCCCATGCAAACCAGGGCGGGGCGAGCGCGGTTCCTCCGAGCTCGCCCCGCCCTGCTGCGTGAGGGAATCCAGGTGAGGGTCACCCTGGCGGAACGGAACCCGGCGGGTTCTGTACACCCGTGCCGATGGTTACCTGGCTCCTTATTGGGCCGCCCTTCAGGATCCCGAGTGGGGAGCCTCCTGCACAGGAGTGAGTTCCGCCCCCGTAGCGTTAGGATGCGTCCATGGCGCTGCCGTACCTGGAAGAACTCCGTGCGATCGTGGGTGACGCCGGCCTGGTCACCGACCGCGCCGGGCGTTTGGCCTACGAGTCCGACGCCCTGAGCCTCGAGAAGCAGCTGCCCGAACTGGTCGTGCTCCCCCTGGACACGGCCCAGGCGTCCGCCGTGATGCGCGTCCTCTCGAAACACGGCGTCCCGATCGTTCCGCGCGGGGCAGGGACCGGACTCGCCGGAGGCGCAACGCCGGTCGCGGGCGGCGTCAGCCTGAGCACGGCGCGCATGCGCGAAATCCTCGAGATCGATCCCGTCGGTCGCACGGCGCGCGTGCAGGCCGGCGTCGTCAATGCGGAACTCACGCGCCGCGCCGCACCGCACGACCTGTTCTACGCACCGGACCCGTCCAGCCAGGCCGCGTGCACGTTGGGTGGGAACGTCGCGAACAACTCCGGCGGCCCCCACTGCTTCAAGCACGGCGCCACGACGCGGCACGTGTTGGGCATGATCGTCGTGGATGCGGACGGTGAGGTGATCGACCTCTCGCACCAAGGTCCCGACCCCGACGGCTTCGACCTGATCGGCTTGATCGTCGGGTCCGAGGGCATGTTCGGACTGGTCACGGAAGTGACGTTGAAGCTGGTGCCGATCCCGGACGCGACCGAGACGATCCTGGCGGTCTTCCCGTCGCTGGACTCCGCTTGCGACACCGTCACCGAAGCGATCGCGCGCCGGCTGGAGCCCAGCGCCATCGAGATCCTGGACGAACTGACGATCGACGCGGTGGAGCGCAGCGTCTTCGCCGCCGGCTATCCGCGCGAAGCCAAAGCGGTGCTCCTGCTCGAGTGCGAAGGCTCCGCAGCCGAGGTCGAAGCCACGTCGGCCGACCTGACCGAACTGTGTCAGGAGCACGGCTGCCTCGAGATCCGCACGGCACGGGACGACGCGGACCGGCGCCGGCTGTGGGCCGGCCGCAAGGGTGCCTTCGGCGCCATGGGGCGCATCGCTCCGGACCTGTACGTGGCCGATGTCGTCGCCCCGCGCACGAGGTTGCGCGAGATCGTGCGCATCGCCACCGACATCTGTCACGAGCGCGGCCTCAAGGTCTCGAACGTGTTCCACGCGGGAGACGGCAACCTGCACCCGAACATCTCGTACGACCGACGCGACACCGACGAGGTGCGGCGCGTGCTCGAGGCCGGCGAATTGATCATGCGCGCATGCATCGAGCGCGGCGGATCGCTGACCGGCGAACACGGCGTCGGACTCGAGAAGCAGGAACACATGTGCCACCTGTTCGACGAGAGCGACCTGGATGCGATGCGTCGCGCGCGCGAAGCCCTGGACCCCGACCTGCGCATGAACCCCGGCAAGATGATCCCGATCCGCGGGTGCCGCGAGATGCGCACGCCGGAACCGATGCCTCAGGGGGACGACCGATGACCGTGCCGCCCGAAGTCCTCGGCGATGCGCTCAGCCGCGATGGCATCGAGACGCTGCGCGAGGGCCGCCTGGTCATCGCCTGCCCGCGCAGCGAACGCCAGATCAAGGCGTTGCTCACGCGCGCCGGCCGCGATGGCCTGCGCGTCGTTCCGGCCGGACTGCTCAGCAAGATCTCGGGGCTGCGTCCCGAGGTCATGGAGGGCGACGTCGACCTGGTCCTGTCGCTGCGCAACCTGTCCAAGGTGATCGACTTCGTCCCCGGCGACGGCACGTTGACCGCGCAAGCCGGCTGCATCTGGTCGGACCTGGGACGGACCGTGCGCGAGAGCGGATTGCAACTGCCCACGGACATGCCATTGCCCTCCCGCACGACGCTGGGCGGCGCGCTCGCCTCCGGGATGTCCGGCCCCGATCGATTGCGACGCGGGCCGCTGCGCCATCACGTCTTGGGTGCCCACGTCATCCTGTCCGACGGGACGCGCGCGAAGAGCGGCGGGCGCCTGGTCAAGAACGTGACCGGCTTCGACCTGCATCGCCTTTACACAGGATCTCGCGGCACGCTGTGCGTCCTGATCGAGGCCAGCTTGCGACTGTTCCCGACGCCCGAGGAGACCTGCGCGCTGACCCGCCCGTGCGCGGATGCTGCCGAGGCGTTCCAACTGGCCGAGGACCTGCGCCGACGCCACGTCGACCCGCTGTCCGTCACCATCGAGGGTGGCGCGCGCGATCCCTGGCGCCTGCACGTGGTCCTCGTCGGACGCCAGGTCGAACTGCCCTCGGCCTTGGCGCGCGCGAGCGAGGTGCTGGGCGACGCGGAGCGAATCGAAGGCGCCGACGCCCACAACCTGCGCGCCGAGTTGCGCGATCGGGTGTGTCATGGCGGCGCCTGGGCGCAACTGCGCTTGAGCGGTCCCCCGGCGCGCACGCACCTGGCTCACGCGATGCTCGCCCGCTTCCTCGGGAACGATCCCTTGTGGCGCGTCGTCGCTCAGCCCGGCGTCGCCTCGCTCGAAGTCTTCGCTCCGACCCTGGCCGCCCACACCGTCGCCGACCAGATCGCGCTCTTGAACGACCTGCGCGCGACCTTGACGGATTCCGGTCACCGACTGGAGCCCATCGCGTTGCCCGGCGCTACGCACCTTGGACTGGCCGCGGACCTGGCCGGCGATCCCGCGCGACGTTGGATGCGCAACCTGCAACGTCGGTACGACCCGCTCGGCCGTTTCACATGCCCGTCCTACCCCGGTCGCGCACCCACTCTCGGAGCGACGTCATGAGCGTGCCGCCCACCACCGCCGTCGAGCCCCCGATGTCCAGCATGCAGGCCGGCGTCATCGTCGACTACCCGGCCAGCCTCGACTGCATCCATTGCGGTCTGTGCCTCGACGACTGTCCGACGTACCGCCTGACCGGCGTCGAACCGCAGAGCCCGCGGGGACGCATCCACTTGATGCGCGCGGTCGCCGAGGGACGCCTGGATCCCGAGCCTGGCTACGTCGAAGCCATCGACACGTGCTTGGTGTGTCGCCATTGCGAGAGCGTCTGTCCCGCGGGCATCCACATGGGCCAGATGATCGAGGTCGCGCGCGATGGCCTGAACCGCGTCGACCCGCCGCGCTGGACGGTCCGCATGGCGCGCCGTATCGGACTGCGCGGGCTGCTCCCTTCGCGAGCGCGCCTGTCGCTCGTGGCCGGCGCCACGCGCATGTTGCAGCGCGCGGGACTGACCGGCGTCGTCGCCAAGATGCTCGGACCGCTCGGAGCGGGGCTGCGCGACCTGCCGAACGTGCCTCCGGCGCGGGAGCGCCAGCGCCTGCCCGACTTCACGCCTGCAGACGGACCCGGGTTCGGGCTCGTCGCGCTGCACGAGGGCTGCGTCATGCCGCAGTTGCATGGCCGCGTGCACCGCGCATCGGTGCGCGTGTTGGCGGCGGCCGGGGACGCGGTTCTCGGCTTCTCGGACGCCACGTGCTGCGGCGCTCTGCAAGCGCACAACGGCGACCTGGAATCAGCGCGCGAGCAGGCTCGCCGCACGATCGCGGCGTTCGAGCGCAAGACCGCGGACGACGGTACGACGCCGGTGCTGATCTCGAACAGCGCGGGCTGCGGCGCGCACATGAAGGAGTACGACCGGTTGCTGGCCGACGATCCTGAATGGGCAGAGCGTGCGAAGACCTTCGTCACACGCGTCCAAGACTTCGCCGAGCACCTGGCCGAACCCGGACCCCGCGAACGCTTGGCACAACGCTTGGGACGCACGGACCTGGGCGCAGTGACGTACGACGATCCCTGCCATCTCTGTCATGGGCAAGGCGTGCGGGAACAACCGCGCCATCTGATGTCGGACGTCCCGGGGCTCGATGTCGTCACGCTGGAACGACCCGAATCGTGCTGCGGCGCGGCGGGTCTGCACGCGCTGTTGCGACCGGACGAGTCGCGTACGGTGCTGGCCGAGAAGTTGCGGGACCTCGCGGCCTCCGGAGCCTCGGTGCTGGTGACCGCCAACCCTGGATGTCACTTGCAATATGAGAGTGGCTTGCAGCGCACCGGCAGCGACGTCCAGGTCCTGCATCTGGCCGAGTTGCTCGATCGCGCGCTGGACGGCGCGCCCACGTAACTCAGTTCGTAGCGGGTTCCACCGAGGACTCCACCAGCATGGGCCGGATGGCGTCGAGCACGATGCGCGCATCGGCCAGCGTCCCGGGGACGCGGTCTGCCCAGCGCAGATGAACGATCCAGCACGTTCGGTCGAGCGTCAGGTTCACGCGCAAGAGGTCGTAGAACGTCGCACGATCGTCGTCCTTGTGGAATGCACGCAGGTGCACCCAACGTACGTCGAACGGGCCCCACTCCATTTCCCCCGCGTCGATCGGCACGGTCTCTCCGTCGCCGCCGATGTTCTCGAGGTCCTTGTACTCGAGACTCCGGAAGTTGCGCTGGATCACGCTCTGCGCACTGTCCTCGGGATGGTGCGCGAAGAGAACCTCGAGCGGCTCGGCGTGCGGGCCCACGTGAACAGCGCCCCAGACCGTCTTGTCGTATTGCCCCATCTCGGACCCGCTCGTGTCCGAACCACCGCCGTCCACGCTGGGCACGTCCTCGTCCGATACGCCCTTTGGAGCCACGTCCTCGGCCGTCTCGACGACGTCCGTGGGCGGAGCGCTGGAGGACCGCAACGTCACGTACTGAGTCCCGTCGAGTCGCCGTTCGGCTCGCACGACGTGGGCGCCGAACGGCAACTCCCGTACGTCGAAGTGCTCGCGCAGAAGCGCCTCCCCGTCCGGGATGACCGCCGCCGCCCGCTTGCCGAAGGGCAGGAGCAACCCCCACACGACCAGCAGGCATCCGAGGGCCAAGCCCAACACGCCGCCCACGGTCTCGTGGGTCCGTCGTGTCGAAGAGGTCTCGGGTGCGCTGCCGATCGTCGAGCCGGGATCGCTCACAGGACTCAGCGATCCGGTCCGATGTGGAACGGTGCGAAGAAGGCCTGGATGTCGGCCTCGGTCGGTTCGTCGCCGCCGTTGGCGCGCAGGAAGATGGCGTAGATGTCGTCGTGGGCGAGTGCCTCGCTGAGGTTCACCATGATCATCGGCGGCGGCTCGTCCATGTCGTCGTTGCCCCAGTCGGCGGCGAAGGGTCCCGAAGTTCCGCTGGTGACCACGAGACGCACCGAATCGAAGGTGATGCCTTGGATCGTGACCGGGAAGTCGGTGAAGGCCATGCCCTCGAGCTCGTCCTCGGTCTGATCCTCGCTCGCGTTCACCTGGATCACGACGGTCAGCCCATCCTCGTCGAGCTTCAACTTGTCCAAGGTCAGCGGTTGGCCGTTCTCGTCCACCAGCGTCGCGCCATCCTGGAGCTGTTGGAAGACGTACATCTCCATGTCCGTGAACGGGATCTTCAAACCGAAGATCGGAGCGTAGTCCGGGTGGCGTTCGTCGTACTCGACGAGCTCCTCGACGTTGGCCCAGACCTTGTCGGGATCGATCGCATCCATCACGACGCCGTAGCCCCAGAATCCAGCTGCTACGAGGAGCAGGATGAAGAGGAGGCAGCCTCCGCCGCATCCCCAGACCCAGAAGGGAATGCCCTTCGAGGAACCGGCTTCCCGAATGTCGCCCCAGTCTTCGTCACTCATAGCTGTTGCCTGTGGTTCGTGTGGATCGAGTTGGATCCGGAATCAGTCGTTCCAGTCGTAGAATCCGCGTCCGCTCTTCTTGCCGAGTTCACCGGCGGCGACCTTGTCGCGCAAGAGTTGGGGCGGTTGGAATCGTTCCCCCAGCGTGGAAGCCAGGTATTCGGCGATCGAGAGGCGTACGTCGAGGCCGACCAGGTCGGTCAGCTTGAGCGGGCCCATGGGGAAGCCGTAGCCCAAGGTCATCGCCTTGTCGATGTCCTCGGCGCTCGCGACGTTCTCTTCGACCATGCGGATGGCCTCCATGCCGATGGCGATGCCGAGGCGGCTGGAGGCGAAGCCGGGCGCGTCGCGCACGTCGATCGGCTGCTTGCCCATGCGCACCGAGAGGTCGATGGCACAGCGCGCTGCGTCCTCGGACGTCGTCTCGGCGCGCACGACCTCGACCAGCTTCATGATGTGCACCGGGTTGAAGAAGTGCATGCCGACGACGCGCTCGGGATGCGCTGCAGCGCGCGCGATCTCGGTCAACGAGAGCGATGAGGTGTTGGACGCGAGCATCACGTCCGGCCCCAGCGCGGCGCCGAGCTTGCCGAAGAGGTCCGTCTTCAGTTCCATGCGCTCGGGCACGGCCTCGACGACGCATTGCACGCCCGCGATCGCCTCGTCCAGATCGGTGGTGCCCGACAGGTTGGCGATGGTGGCCTCGCGCATGGCGACGTCGACCTTGCCGCGCTCGACACCCTTGTCGAGGTTGCGCGTGATCTTCTGGATCCCCAACTCGACGGCGTCCGACTGGACGTCGAACAATCGGGTGGCGATGCCGGATTGGGCGAGGACCTGGGCGATGCCGTGGCCCATGGTGCCGGCGCCGAGGACGGCGGCCGTTCGGATCGAATCAGCTTGGAGAGTCATGGTGTCAGGGGGGCTCTTCGAAGGAGAGGGCCGTTCATTCGCCCGGGATCAGCACGATCTTGCCCAAAACCTGGCGCTCCTCGAGCAGCCGATGGGCCTCGTGAACGCTGGACAGGGGCAACGTGCGGTCCAGGGGGGCGCGGTAGTCCCCGGCGGCCAGGCGCTCGAGGATCAGGGGGAAGGCCGAACGCGGGCCCATCGTGGACCCGAGCAGGCTGAGGTTCTTGATGAACAGGTGCGGCAGCAGGATGTCGACCTTGGGACCGGTGGTGCCGCCGCAGGTGACGAGGCGCCCGTTGCGCGCGAGGCAACTCATCGATCCGCGCCAGGTGGCCGGGCCGACGTGCTCCATCACGACGTCGACGCCGCGTCCGTTCGTCAGCGACTTCACGCGCTTGAACCATTCGGGGTCCGCGTGATCGATCGCGTGGTGTGCGCCGAGGTCCAGCCCCATGGCGCGCCCCGCTTCGGTCGAGGCGGTCGTGATCACCAGGGCGCCCTGGTGGCGTGCGATCTGAATGCCGGCCGAACCGACGCCGGACGTGGCGCCGAGCACCAGTACGGTGTCGCTCGACGAGATGCGCGCGCGCTCGATCAACATCCCCCACGCCGTGAGGAACGTCAGCGGTGCGGCAGCCGTGGTGACCGGGTCGAGGCCCTTGGGCAAGCGCGTGCAGTAGCGTTCGGGCAGCACGACGTACTCGCGCGCGAAGCCGTCGGTGTGCTCGCCGCGGATCTTGTAGTCGGCGGCCAGATGATCCTCGCCGCGCCGGACCTCGGGTGAGCTCAGGTCGTCGTTGTAGCCGGGCTCCAGCAGGATCGGCTGACCGACCTGGAGCGTCACGCCGGCGCCGACCGCATCGACCACACCGCAACCATCGCAACCGGGGATCATCGGCAGGGGCAGCGGCATGCCGGGCATGCCGTTGCGCACCCACAGATCCAGGTGGTTGACCGAGACGCCGAGGACGCGCGCGCGCACCTCTCCGGGACCTGGTTCCGGAATCGGCAGATCGACGAGTTGAACGACTTCGGGGCCGCCATGGGCCGTGACGTGAACCGCCTGCATCTCAGGACCCCGAGAACTTCGGCTTGCGCTTCTCGGTGAAGGCGGCGATGCCTTCCTTCGCGTCGGCGGACGTGAACAAGCGCTGTTGCAGTTCGCGCTCGAGGGCCAGGCCCGATTCCAGCGGCAGGTCGATCCCGGTCTGGACGGCGCGCTTGATCAAGCCGACGCTCATCGATGCCTTGTTCGGTGCGCAGAACTCGTAAGCGGCGTCGAGCACGGCGTCCAGGAACGCTGCGTCGTCGGCGGCTTCGATCTGGCGGTCGACCAGACCCAGGCGTTCGGCCTCGTCGTAGTCGAAGTTGCGACCGGTGGCCATCAACTCGATCGCCTTCGAAGCGCCGACCTTGCGCGCCAGGCGTTGGGTGCCGCCGGTGCCGGGCAGCACGCCCAGGTTGACCTCGGGCAGACCGCACTTGCCCGAGCCCTTGCGGGACCAGCGCATGTCGGCAGCGAGCGCGACCTCGAGGCCTCCTCCGACGCAGTGTCCGCCGAGTGCGGCGATCACCAGCTTGGGCGTGTGCTCCAACCGCAGCAACGTCTCGTTCGCGTGCAGGCAGAATGCGTACTTGAAGGTCGGCGTGACCGCGCCGAGCATCGAGATGTCGGCGCCCGCACAGAAGAACTTCTCGCCTTCGCCAGCCAGGACGATGACCTGGACGTCCTCGTCCATGCGCGCGCGCAGGACGGCCTCGTCCAGGTCGCGCATCATCTCGTAGCTGTAGCCGTTGGCCGGCGGGTTCGTGAGCGTGAGCACGGCCATACCGCCGCCCGTGGCGTAGGAGACCTTGCCGTTGGGAAGGAGTTCAGCGGAGCCGAGAGGAGCGCGTTCGGTCATGGTGGAGACGGCCGTCCGGGTGGGAATCACCGGATCGGCGGGCGAACAGGATAACGCCCGCCCGGACCCAAGGGTGGAGGGCATCGGGTTCCGGCGCTCGCTTCGCTCAGCGACCGGTGACCTGGTAGCGATCGTCGGTCGGCGGGGTCACGGGGCCGGCCTCGAGCGCCTGGATGAAGAGGTCGCGCTGCAAGATCGGATCGACCTGGCGCTCCTCGATGTCCTTGAGCGATTCGAAACCCGATGCGCCGTCGGCGAGGAAGCTGTTCGTCGTGATGGCGTAGGTCCGCTCGGGATCGAGCGGCTCGCCCCCCACGTCCACACCTGTGATCTTGGCGCGCTCGCCTTCGAGGTTCACCTTGACGAGCAAGCCACTGAACTCGATCCCGGTGCCGTCGCGCTCGATGCCGTTCTTGATGATGTCCATCAAGTCTGTGCCGCTGACCTGGAGCGTCACGAGCGCATTGTCGAAGGGCAGCACGTTGAACAGATCGCGCCGCGTGACCTCGCCCGCCTCGAGCGTGGCCCGGATCCCGCCGCGGTTGTTGAACGACACGTCGGCACCGGTGCGCGCGCGCATCAAGTCGCAGACGAGGTTGCCCGCAGGTGTGCTGGAGTAGTTCGGGCCGCGGCGCACGAGGTCCGCGGTCAACGTCCCCACCGTCTTGTCCCACTCCTCCTCGGTGCGCTTCACCAGGTTCGCGCACGCGGCCTTCAGTTTCGGGTTCGCGTGCTCGCCCTCGGGATCGTCGAGCAGGTCGATCAAGCTCGCGAACGAGCGCTTGACCTCTTTCGTGTGCGGATCGAGGTACAGGTCCACGCGGCCGATGCTGCGCCCCTTGGAGCCCGCCTGGACGATGCGCGTGTTGCCCTCCCGCGCGCCTTTGCGCAGCACGGTGTGCGAGTGTCCGCCCACGATGAGCGGCAGTTCCGGGAAGTCCTTGGCCAGCACCCGATCCTGGTCGATACCGATGTGCGTGATCGGGATGATCAGGTCGACGCGCTTGCGTTTGGGGAGCTTCTCGAGCTCCTTGATCGCAGCACGAAGCGCTTCCGTGTGCCCCTTCCAGACGAGCTCGCGCGTCGAGCTGTGCGTCATCGCCGGCGTATGGTCGGACAGGATGCCGACCGCCGCGACGCGCAGGCCGCCGCTCTCGATGATGCGCCACGGTTCGACGTTCGGGAACGGCTTGCCCTTCGGGTACGTCGCGTTGGCCATCACCATCGGCAGTTTCGAGCCCTCGAACAGCTTGTGGGTCGTCTCGACCCCGTGATCGAACTCGTGGTTCCCCACGACCATCGCGTCCCAGCTGACGTGTTGCATGGCATCGATGAAGAGCGCGCCTTTGTCGATGGCGCCCTCGGGTGTGCCCTGGAACCAATCCCCCGCATCGAAGACGAAGATCGGGATGCCCTGGGCCTCCGCGTCGGCGCGGATGCGTTCGATGTGGAAGCCGACGCGCTCCAGCCCGCCCGTGTTCGGGATCGGATCCTTGTCGACCAGCCAGGTTGCAGGCAGGGGCAGGATCTGGCCGTGGATGTCGTTCGTGTGCAGCACGATCACGTGCTGCAGGTCGTCGTTCTGGGCCGCGGCCGTCGCAGAACGATTCACGATCGCGAAGACGCTGACGAGCGCGATCGCGGCGATGGACAACAGGCGCAGGCGGAAACGTTGGGGTGCTGAGGTCGACATGGTGAGCGCATGGTCCGCGAACGGAGCCCCTGCGGGAAGGGCATCCGGGTTCGACCTGCATGAAACCGTCGTCCGGCTCAGGTCCGGGACCCCCGAATTCCGACTTCCTAGGGTCCGCTCCACTGCAACGACCTATCCCAGAATGAAACGCATCCTCCTGCGTGGCCTCGTGCTCGCCCCTGCCGCCCTCGCCCTGACCGCCTGCGGCTCCGATGAGCCCGATATCCAGGGCCAGCAGCCCGCAGCCGTCCAACGTCCGAACACCGCGCAACCGAATCGCGCCTCGGACGTCAGCCAATCGGTCGTCGTGCCGAGCGATGCGCGTGTCGAGCAGGCCGAAGCGCGTCATCTGCTGCCCAGCGACGCTGCGTTCTACGTACAGATCAGCTCGTTCGACGAACTCGACGAACTCGTCGCTCCGTCGATGGCAGCCTTCGGCATGAGCGCCAAGGACGGTCCGGACCTGAGTCAGGCCCTGGCGATGCTGGCCATGTTCGGTGTGAATCCGAGCCAGGTCCTGCGCGACCAGCCGATCGGCATCGCCGCGAGCCTGCCTGACCCGGATGGGGAATGGGCGCCGACGTTCATCCTGCCGGTGCGCGACCCGAGCGTCTTCGCGAACGCGCTGGCGGGCAACAGCTCCCTGGGTCCGATCACGCAGCAGGGCACGTACGTCGCCGTGCCGCTCCACAAGGGCTACCGCACGGACCTCGACCATGCGTTCGCGTTCACCGACGGCATGGCGCCCGGATTGATCTCCTGCCGCTTCGCCGCGGGCGACCTGATGGAACAGTTCGGTCCGATGATCCCGATGGGCATGGCCTCGATGCGCGCCCAGGCGACGACCGACGACCCGGATGCCCAGGCGTTCCTGACGGGTTGGATCGACGGCATGGAGCAGATCGTCATGGCGCTCGAGAACGTCGACCTCGTCATCGCCCAAGCCGACGAGTTCCTCGAGATCGAATGCAAGATCCACCTGGACGAGACGAGCGACCTGGCGAACCTCGGATCCGGACCGGGCCGCGATCTGCGCGAGCTCTCCCGCTACGTGTCCGAGGACGATCAACTCGCGATGCTCGCCAACTGCGACCAAGCCCTGGTGAACGGCCCCTTCGCGGGCGCATTCGAAGGACTCGCCGGTTGGCTCGGAGCCGACGACCTGGCCTCGCTCGTTCCCGCCGGCGGGATCTCGGCGGCCTTCATCGCCCACGTGAAGCCGGGCGAGACCGACTTCGCGTTGATCGGCCGCGGCATCGCATCGGGACCGATCGAAGACATGGTCAAGCAGGGCCTGTCGAACATGACCGACGGCCGCGCGGAAGTCATCCCGCAGGAACCGGTCGAGGCCGAACAGAACGGCAAACGATTCCTGCAGACCGACATGCTGCCGCTGGGTTCCGACAACCCCGAGTTCGCCGCCGACATGCTCGGCATGCTGTTCGGCGAACCGCGTGCGCGCATGCGGATGCTCAGTCAGGGCGACGAGTGGATGCTGTCCGTCGGCGAGGGCAAGAGCCTGCGCCGCAAGATGGAACCGTCCCCGTCCTTGCCGTCCGATCTCGAGCGCGCGCTCGACAAGGTCGATGGCGCGAGCGCCGCCTTCGTGTACCGCGTCGACTACAAGTGGCTGCCGTCGGACGCGTTCCAGATCCTGGACGGCCACTCCGACGACCTCGCCAGCGGCATCCAGAACGTCATGGCCGAAGCCGGGACCGACTCCGCCTGGGCCACGGTCTGGTGCGGCATGCAAGGCGCCGAATGGACGTTCGGCACCTCCTTCGAGGTGGACGTCTTCCTGGCTCATCTGAAGGATCAGCAAGAGCAGATGATGAGCGCGATGCTCACGCCCCGTTGACACGAACGGCCGGGCCCTGCGCTCGACCGGAACACACCGCGGCGCGCCCCACTTCCGAGGGGCGCGCCGCGTTGTGTTCCCGTCGAATCCGGGCATCGGCGGTGTGGAATCGGCCCGGTCGGAAACGCTAGATTCGGGGGATGAGCGGAGCATCCCATTGACCTCGGTCCCCCCTTGGCTGCCTCCCCGCGTCGGCTTCTCCCGCGCGGGTTCCGCACAGGATCGCTCCCTGCCGCTGGGCCTGTTGTCCCTGGCGGCCAGCGCCCGCGCCCACGGTGCGGACCCCATGCTGCTCGACCGGGACGACGCGCTCGCGGCCGCACCTTC
>JAJDEX010000363.1 GCA_029259575.1 Planctomycetota bacterium
TCCGATCGGATCGTGCAGCGCCAGGTCGGTCAGCGCGTGATCGCTGACGACGATGCCGAGCACCGCGTGGACGGGCGCACCCGTTTCATCGGTCGTGCGCAGTTCGAGACGTTGATGCGCGCCGGGCAACAACTCGCGCTCGAGCGGTTCGATCGAGACCAGCACCGCGCGACCGCTCTTGCGATGCACGAGCCGTTCGGCGACGGGCTTGAGCTCGTGGTCGAAAACGGTGACGCGCAGGACGCCGGCGTAGGCCGCATCGGGATCCAGCGTCAGGTCGTGCTGTCCTTCGCCGCGGAACGTGTCCTGGGCCACCAGGACCCCGCGCGAGAACGCCGCGACGATCCACGGTCCGACATCGGTCGTGTGGACCTGGACGTCGAGCGGAGCGGAAGCGCGGTCCTCGCAGGCGACGCGCAGGACGACGCCTTCCGCTCGGACCGGGGGCAACGCGACCTCGGGTGCCGCGAACGCCTCGTCGAAGACGAGCGCATAGGTCGCGCCGGCCGTCGGCGTCAGTTCGAAGAGCCCGCGTCCTTGGTGCGACGTCGTGAACGTGGTGAGGGTGGTTCCATCTGCGTCGACGATGCGACCGCTCGCGTCGGCGGGGCGTTCGAGTTCGTCGGTGATCTCGACGTACACACGGCACGGAACGCCAGCGATCAGGTCACCGCCCTCGGCATGGAAGGTCGCGTGCAGCGCGCCGGTCGGGACGCGGAACGGCTCCACCGCAGTCTCGACGACGCCGCCGTCGACGATGCGCGCCAGGAAGGTCGCCTCGCCGCGCACGACGTGTTCGGGAACGTCGAAGGTGAAGATCGTCTTGCCGTCGGCGTCGAGCGTCGCGTGGCCGGTCCAGACCTCTTCGCCGTCGAGCAGCACGCGTGCATCGATCTCGGCGTCGATGGCAGGGCCTCCCGTTGTGCGCGTCACGGTCAGTTCGGCCGAACCGGAATCACCGGGCGCATACGTCTCGCGGTCGAGTTGCACGTCCTTGACCAGTTGCGGTGGCTGGAAGCGTTGCACCAGCAGTGGCGGCGCATCGACGACGAACGCATCGTCCCGATCGCGCAGTTCGAAGACGTACTCGCCGCCGGCGGCATCCTTGGGGATCATCCAGGTCGTGCTCGCGACGCCGGACTCGAGCGGTTGCGACCACGTGTCGATCGGCGCGCCTTTCGGGTCGACGATGCGCAGTTGGTACCAACCCGTCTTCGCTTCGAGCGATAGGCGGTCGAGCAGCACGGCGCGCAGGTACACGAGCTCGCCGGGCCGATAGATCGGCTTGTCGCTGATCAAGTGCACCAACGGCGTTTCGCGGTCCGGTGCGATGTCGAGCGAGCAGAGCACGGCCTCGGATCCGGAGTCGATGGGCGTGGCGAGGACCTCGAAGCGCTGGTGTCCACCGGACGCTGTGAGCTCGCGCGGCACTTCGAGATCGACGGAACCCTCGGAATCGAGCGCCCCGGAGGCTCGTTCGTTGCCGGCGTCGTCGAGCGTGCGCCAGGTCAGTTTGGCCGGCAGTGCGTCGCCGTCGGCGTCCCACGTCTCGACGTGGATGCGACCGGGGGCGCCGTCGGGCAGGCCGGCGGGTCCGCTGAGGACCAGGTGGCAGACCTCGCGAGTGGAGTCGTCGGCTCGACCTCGAGCCAGGCGTGCGCCGGCCCACGGAAGCGCGAGGCCGAACGTGACCAGCAGCAACGCGGCGGCCCGTCCGAGATGCGTGAACCAGCGCGGGGAGCGCAGCGCATGGATTCGCGCCTCGGTCGACGTTCCGGTCGGAGGCGCGAAGTGGACCTCGGGCGCGGAGCCCTGACCCGCTGCGTCGAGCAGGCCCTTGGACTCCAAGACCTTGGCTTGCAGTGCGCGGACCTGGGCGTCGCTCGCGAGCAACGCCTCGACGGCTTCAGGATTCTCGGCACAACCGTAAGCGTGCTCGAGCAGGAGTTGTTCCAGGCGCTCGCGATCTGCGGGACTCATGTCGGTGTTGGGATCGCTCATCGCGTGCCTCCTTCCAGTTCGAGGGACGGGCCGCCGGGCGAATGACTGGCCAGCTTGTGACGCAGGCGCTCCAGTGCGGAGCGCATGCGCGACTTGGCCGTGCCGACCGGGATGCTGAGGGCCTCGGCGATCGCCGGGAACGAGAGCTCGCCGGACACGCGCAGGAGGAAGACCTCTTGCTCGGTCGCGGCGAGTCCGCGGATGGCGACGCGTGCGGCATCGAGGGCTTCGTGCCCCTCGGCCTGGCGTGTCGGTTCGGGTTGGGTCGTCGGGATCTGCACGGCAGTGGTCTCGTCCAGGGCGCGCGCGGTCGGCCGACGGGCGAAGTGCCGTCGATGATCGCGCGCTCGGTTCAGGGTCAGGACGAACATCCAGGCCACGGGATCCTCCGGTCGCTTGCCGTTCTGCACGGCCTTCCACGCGTTGAGGAAGGCGTCCTGCAGCACCTCGGCCACGTCGGCACGGCCCCCGAGGACACCGCGTACGGCGCCCGCGAGTCCATCCCGGTGAGCTTCGAAGAGCCCGCTGAGGTCGAG
>JAJDEX010000364.1 GCA_029259575.1 Planctomycetota bacterium
AGTCGAGGCGGACCTCGAAGGTGCGGCTCCCGTCCGGGTTCAGGATGGCCTCCGGGCCAGGCGCGAGGACCAAGTTCCGTTCCGATCGCGTCCCCATGCCCTCGAGCACGGCGTGCAGGGTCGCCCCCTCGCAAGGTTGCCCCGGCGGCGGACACCAGGACACCTGGACCACGGCTGCGAACGGTGCGCCGCCGGCCAAGTGCTCCGGCGCTCGCAGTCCACGGACCGCCAAGCGATGGGTGGGCGCTGCGGGCAACGGCTCGAAGCGCAGGACCTCGCCGAGCGCAGCGAGTCGCGCGAGCCGTGGGGACGGGTCTTCCCCGGTCCACGTGCCGTCCCCGAAGAGCACGATCTCGCTCGGCTCGCGCGGGGTGATGCGTAGCAACTCGTCGACCAGTCCGAAGGCTCCAGCCAGGTCGGTCCCGAACGCCTCTCTGGCCTCCGGGATCAACGCCAGCGGCTCGCCGTCCTCGGCGAAGAGCGCACGCTGGAAGTCGCGCGCCGAACCGGGACCGAAGAGCCGACGCGTGTGGGCACCGACGCGCAGCACGAGCACCTCCTGCCCGGCTTCCTGCGCAGCGTGGGCCTCGGACTCGAGGAACCGCAGCGCGCCGCCGACCCACCGCGGACGGGGCCCGACCGCGGAGCCCGAAGCGTCCACGATCATCACGCGCAGGGCGGGCCCGAGCTCAGGCGCAGAACCGGCCCGCGCCGGAAGGAACAACCATGCGCCGAACGCGCACAGGCACGCGCCGATCGCGAGCCAGGCGCTGCGGGCCGCGGTGATGCGCCGCGCGCCTGCCGAGGTGCCTACGCTGGGTCCGACGGTCGGACCTCCCGTCGAACGAGCAGCCCCGGGCGGGCGATCCTTGGGTCCGGAGGCCAAGTCGAGCGCTCAGGGCTGGTGGGCCAGGCCCTCGAGCGGCGCATCGATGCCGAGTCGTTCGACGCTCTGGATCCATCCGCCCCCGATCAACCGGTTGCCCACGTAGAACGCGGCTCCCTGGCCGGGGGCTACCGCCAGCAACGGCTCGGCGAAGTCGACACGCGCCTCGCTGCCCTGAACGCGCACGGTGCAGGCCATCGGTTCCGCGTGGTAGCGGTGTTGGACGGTGCATTCGAGAACACCGGGTTCGCCGTCCTTGGACTCCGGCGGATCGACCCCGATCCAGTTCAGCTCGCCCACGTGCATCGCCGGGCTGTGGCACTCCTCCTTGTCGCCGACGATGACCAGGCCTTCGTCGGGAACGGTTTGAATGACGTACATCGGACGCCCCGTGGCGACGCGCAATCCACGCCGTTGACCGACGGTGAAGTGCTCGGTGCCCTCGTGCTGGCCCAGGACCTTGCCGGTCGTGTCGACGAGGTCGCCGGGATGCAGTTCGACCCCGCGCTCGGCCAGGAGCTTGCGGTAGTCGTTGGACGGGACGAAACAGACCTCTTGGCTATCCGCCTTCTTGTGCGTGCGCAGGCCCGCGTTCGCCGCCATCTCGCGCACGACCGGTTTCTCGAGGTGCCCGAGCGGTAGCACCGTGCGCGCCAGGTTCGCCTCGTCGACGCAGAAGAGCTGGTACGACTGGTCCTTCTTGCGATCGACGCCGCGGGTCAAGTGCACGCGTCCGTCCTGCATCTCGAGCTGCGCGTAGTGACCGGTCGACACGGCGACGGCGTCCAGGTCGTCGGCCATCTCGATCAGCTTGCCCATCTTCAGGTCGCGGTTGCAGACGGCGCAGGGGTTGGGCGTGCGCCCGGCGACGTATTCGCTGACGAACAGGTCGATGATCGAGCCGAACTCGTTCTTCAGATCGACGGCCTGGAAAGGAATCTCCATGCCGGCTGCAACCATACGCGCGTCGCGAGCGTCAGAGAGGGAGCAGCAGGACTTCTTCTGCACCTCGTCCGCCGACACCTTGACGCCATTGCGCATGAACAGCCCGACCAGATCGAAGCCCGCATCCTTCAACATCCACGCCGCCACGGAACTGTCGACGCCGCCGCTCATGGCCACGACGAGCCGCGAGCCCTTGGGCACGTGGGCGAAGGGCTGATACGTGGAGTTCGAGGACATGATCGAGTGTTGGGGAGGATCCCCGCGATGGATGCGGCGGGGAGCGGTGGAGGGAACGCGTCACAGCGCCGGGCCCTCAACGGACCAGGCGGACGGGGGTTCGCGGATCCATGACGGACACCGGCCCAGGTCGCTGGATCGGAGTCGGCGGATGCGCGAGCGCACAAGATACCCGCTGGAGCCCACGGTACGCGGACGGGGCGGGTTCCGGAGCCCCCCTGATTCGACTACCCTCCTGCGCTCTTCCAGGGAGCATCTGGCCGTTTCGGCCCCTCACCCGCTCCCCCTCGACCCCAGCGACCGACCCCGAAGCGATGCGCACGATGTCCTCCACCACCCCCATTCTCGATCTGGCCATTCTGCAGGGCGAAGGCGCAAGCGGTGGAGTCTCGACGGCGGCCCCGGGCGAGACGGGCTCGTCGCTCACGACGTCCGACGGGTCGCCTCCGGCGGGCGAGGGCGACCCGAAACCTGGGGGCATCATGGA
>JAJDEX010000365.1 GCA_029259575.1 Planctomycetota bacterium
CCGCGGAGGCCGCACGCATGCGGGCTTCCTCGCGGTCTCCCAAGTAGTACGCCGTCAGCGCGAGCACCGAATCGACGCGCCAACCCTTGGCGCCCAGCGCTTCGGCTTCACGACCCGCTCGGCGCGCGTCCTCGAACAGGAGCTTCGTGTACTCGCGTGCCTTGCGCACGTTGCCCGCCAGTTGCGTGACGGTGTCCGGCTCGATGGCCATGGCCAAGGTGGCCTCGGCGATGCTCAAGCTGGCCGCAGGATCGGCCGGCTCGGACTTGCGCGACGCGCCCCCGCTCTCGAGCTTGCGTTCGACAGCGGCTTGATCGTAGGCCGCGATCGGTTCGGCGGTGCCCAGCGCGCTGGACCAGGTGGTGACGTCGACGCTCTCGGACTGAGCGCCCAGTCCGCGGTGCACGACGGCCAGGTTGCGGGCGCGTTCGTCCTGAACGCCGATGCGCTCGAGCGCGACGATCAAGGACTCACGATCCTCGGCGGGCATCGGAGCACGCAACGCCAACGAGATCAGATCGATCGAGGCGGGGTCGTCCGAAGCCGCCAACGCCTGACGCGCGAGGCGATTCAGTTCGAGGTCCAGATCGAAGATCGCCAACCGGAGCAACCCGGCCTGCTTCGCTCGCGGCGCCGAGACGACCGCGCGCATCAACTGACGACGTTGAGCCGCATCGCCCGCGAGATAGGCACGTTCGACGGCCTCGCGGTCCTCGCTGTTGCGCGACGTCACGCGCTCGACGATCGGGCGATCACCTGCGGGCTCGGTCGGCGGGAACACGCGACCCTCGACGCCGTCGTTCACGGTCTGGAACACGGACTCGGTGTCGAAGGCGTAATACACGTCGTACGCTTCCTTCTTGTCGAGCTCGATCATGATGTGGCGCGGAGCCACGCGCGTGCTCTCGAAGTACTGATCGTGCAGGATCGGTTCGATCGCGATGTGCTCGCCGCACGTCACGGTGCCGAAGCGCGGACACGGGATGCGACGCCCTTGCTCGTCGAAGTCGCGCGGGTTGTGGCGATACACCGAAGCGATCACCGAGATGTACGGCTCGTAGATCTCGGCGATCTCGGGCTGACGGTAGCGGATGCCGGCGTAGTGCTCGCTGGCGATCTCGCCGTCCATGTTCACGCAGATCAGGATCGGGCGACCGGTCTCCTGGCTGACCTCGAGCGCGTCTTCCCACGTTCGCTGCCATCGGATCAGGACCGGCTTCTTCCAGTCGTCGGCGGTCGGAGCGAACCACATGGCTTCGCGCGCGCTGCCCTGGGGACCTGACCCGGCACCCGGGCCACCGAGCGCAGGATTCGGCACGACGGGTTGCGGGTCGTCGCCTTGGTCGTCCTGGGGCGGTGCGTCCGTGGCGGGGATTCCGTCCTGGGAGGTGTCGCCTGCGGGCGTTTCGTCCTGGGTGGCGAACGCGAGGGACAGGCACACGGACGACACGAGGATCGTGGTTCCGACGAAGGTGGAGTGGAGGCGCAGCATGGGAAAGGTCGGATGAGGCCGGCGGTCGCGTGCTCTCGAGCGACGCGCAACGTCGGTCGTCCAGGTCCGAGTGGTGCCCAGGGTAGCGCGACCGCGGGAGTCCCGTCCACGCGGCCTCACAACACTCACATACCCGTCCACGATAGGGCGCGGACGGCACCTCTTCGGTGTAGGACTGGTGACGTGTCGGGGCCGATCTCCGGTCCCGAGTCACGCCTGCGTGACGTCGTTTCCCCCACCCTTCCGTGTCAGGATTCCAGGCTCGGGACCTCGCCCGCCTTCGTGTAGTCTCCCGCTTGCCCGACCCGTTCACCCTTGTTCTCCCTCCTTTCGCATCTCGCCCTCGTCGGCACGCTCCTCGGCAGCCTTTCGGCAAAGCCCCAGGACCTCACGACGCACATCGACGACCCGGTCGATCTGACGGACGCGGGCATCGCGTTCGTCGAGTACGAGACGGATCGCGACTTGGTGTACGTCGGCGAACGCGTTCCGGTCCGGCTGCGATTCGGCTTCGAGGAGACCGCGCTGAAGGAGCAGCTCATCCAGCTGTTCGTGCGGCGCCTCGACGTCCCCGTTCTTGTAGAAGCCCCTTGGTTCGAGGCGCCGCAACGTGCGGACGTCCCGCGGCCCTGGATCACGACGCCCGTGACCTCGAGCGCCGACGCTCTGAACTTCGCGTTGAACGGCGAACTGATCGCGACGCAGCGCATCACGTCCGAGGTCCGGAACGGCAAGACGTACACGGTGCTCGAGCTCGAGCGGGACATCCTGCCGACGCGAACCCCCGACCTCCTGGTCGAGCGCGCCCGACTGCGCTTCGCACGCGGTACACGCTTTCGCGAATCGCTCCTGGACGGCCGCGTGGCCGAGGATCGTCAGGACGCGGTCGTCATCGGGAACGACCTGCTCCTGCGCGTCGAGCAGCCGCCCACCGCTGGCCAGCCCGCCAGGTTCGATGGGCGGATCGGGACCTACCAGGTCGAAGCCCGGGCCGAGCCGAACCGCGTGGCGCTCGGGGCTTCGTTCGAGTGGGTCCTGCATGTCACGGGTACCGGTGAACTCGCAACTTGGGTGCCTCCGCGCTTGTCTTTCCGCGACTTCCGCATCCTTGGGGAGCGCGAGATCGCCTCGACCTCGGGTCGACGCATCGGCTACACCCTGGAACCCCTGAGCGCTGCGGCGCGCGAAGTTCCACCGGTCGAACTGGTGCACTTCGATCCGACCCCACCCGCCTCGTACCGCGTGCTGCGCACTGCCGCGATCCCGATCCAGATCGACCCCGGTCCTGAGGTGATGGTCGAGCCGCAACCCAACACGAACGAGCAGCGCACGGCGGACGCGCCTCCGGTGCTGCCGCTGGTCCTGGTGGTCGTGGTGGGCACCGTCAGCATGGTGCTCGTCCTGCGCCGCCGTCGCTCCGTGTCGGCACGCGCAACGCAATCGGGCCCCCCGCCGCACTCGATCGGCGAAAGTGCCCGTCGCGAGCACCCCGAGGATGTGACGGCCGCGTTCCAGACCTGCGTCCGATCCCTGCTCGACTCCGCTCCGGACGCAACGGCTGGCACATCGATCTCGAGTCGACTGAACGCCGCGGGCCTGCGCGCCGACCTCGCCAACCGGGCCGGCGAACTGAGCGAGCGCATCGACGCGCGCAAGTTCGGCAACGCCCACGACGACGACCTGGACACGCATCTCGACGCGTGGCTCGAGGCGCTCGCCAGCAGCGCCGACTGACTCAGACGCGGACCGTCGCGTCGATCAGTTCGATGCGGTTGCCGAACGGGTCGTGGACGAACGTGCGACTCACGTCGCCCATGCGCACGGGATCGTCGACACTGTGCCCTGCAGCCCGCAGGACTCCGATCAAGCGTGTCAGCTCCTTCACGACGAACCCCGGATGGGCCTTCTTGGCCGGTCGGAAGTCGGGATCGACGCCGAGGTGGACGTGGACCGAACCAGAATGGAACCAAGCCCCACCGCGGCCGGCGAGGTCCTCGGGCTTGGGCGTTTCGGTCAACCCCAGACAGCCGACGTAGAAGCCGCGCGCGGCGACCTCCTCGCCGGCGGGCATGGCGAGCTGCACATGGTCGATTCGCAGGAGTGTCATGTCCGGACTCTAGCGCATGTTGGCGGTCCGGCCCAAACGACGACGCCAACGGGGCGTACCTCGCAGGATCCGCGACCGCGAACCAGTTCGCCTCGATGGGCAACGGACTCCAGGAGTGCACGGCGGGCCCCAGCGGCTGAACTCGCTAGACTGATCGGCATGTTCTTCGCCGATATCGCATGCGCCGCCCGGATCGAACGCGCCGAGTGCGAGCTCGCTCGCGACTGGTCGCGGGCCACCACCGCCCGCCGCCCCGAACTGGACGTCCAAGCAATGGAGTTCGCGGGAGGTGTGGCCTGTTACGCCGGACCCGACGCCCCGATGAACAAGGTGATCGGCCTGGGCTTCGAAGGTGTCCCGGACGAAGCACAGCTGACGGCCGTCGAGAGCATGTATCGCGAGCGCAGCTGCCCGATCCAGATCGAGGTGGCGTCGCTCGCCGATCCCGAGGTTCACGCATCGCTCACACAACGCGGCTACACCCTGCGCAGCTTCGAGAACATCCTGGGTTTCCGGCTCGACGAGGCCTCACCGGTGGCGCACATCGAGGGCATCGAGATCGTCCTCGACGAACCGTCCGGGCTGCCCGCGTGGTTGGACACGATCGTGACCGGTTTCATCTCCCCCGACACCCAGGGCGCGGGTGGCGCCGAGGACTTCCAGCGCGATGTGCTCGAGGAGATCATCCACGACATGGCGTCCGCGGACGGGTTCCGCCGCTACATCGCTCGCCGCCATGGACAACTGGCTGCAGCCGGAACGATGCGCGTCGCGCACGGTGTCGCCCACATGTGCGGGGCGTCCACGCTGCCCGAGCACCGTCGCCGAGGTCTGCAAACGGCCCTGGTCTCGACTCGCCTGGCGGACGCCAGGTCGGAAGGTGCGGAGATCGCGGTGATGACGACCCAGCCCGGCTCCAAGTCCCAACAGAACGCCCAGAAGCAGGGCTTTCAACTGCTCTACACGCGCGCGGTCCTGGTCAAGTCCGCCTAGCGCTCAGGTCCGGCCTGCTTCGCAGCTAGCAGCGCGCGATCACCCAGGGTCCGACCTCGCCAGGAGGTCGCCGGGCGACTCGCCGTCCACCGACAGGACTTCGAAGTCGCTGGACTCGGCCCAGAACAGTTCACCGCCCGCATTGCTGACCAGGATCATGGGCAGACGCCCGCTGGTCTCGTCGGGCGCAAGGTTGCCGAAGAACATCCCAGGGCGCGTCGCCATGTAGGCGCCGAACCCGGAACCGACCAACAGGAATCGAGTCTGGGTCTCTGTCTCGATGACGATCGTAGCCATGTGTGGCCTCCTTGGAGGACTAGGGTTGCGTCAACAACAGGATGCTCGGACGCGCGATCCAGTGGGTGTTCGCGTCGTCCTTGACCACGACCCAGTTCTTGTCCACCGCGAGGAGTTTCCCTCTCAGCTTCACGCTCGCGCCGTTCATCGAATCGACCGTCGGACTGACCGGCAAGCCGTGGCTCACCCCCAACGCGTCGCGACGAAACTGCACGGTGACGTACTCGCCGGTCCTCGGGGTGGAAGGATCGCTGCAACTGCTGAGCAGAACGATCGAGGACAACGCGAGAGCAGGCAGGATGCGGGGAATCGTCATGGGGTCTCCAAGTGGGTGGACCTCACCGTACGCGACCACTCGGGTTTCATTCACCCCATCCCGTACGCCTTCCCCGCGCGGCTCGCGGCTAGCGGTCGTCGGCGGACGTGGGGGCGCCGTCCAATCGGGTTTCGCGGACGCCCAAACAGGGTCCAGCCACGATCGCACAGGTCATCAAACCCGTGCCGATCAGGACGGCGCCCGCGACGAACCCCGCCTGTCCCGAGTGGATGTTCTGCATGCTCGTCGACGACAGGTTGATGAAACTGAGCGCCATGCCGACCGCTCCGCCGAGCATCGTCAGGAAGGCGATGAAGAGACAGAGGACTTGGATGCTGCGATTCATGGGTCGGAGTGCGTTCGAGGTCTGGATACAACTCCGGCGATCTCTGGAAGGACAGCGCCGGCAGGGAGCAGGTTCGGGGTCCAACCCGGCCCCCCATCGAAGGTTCTGGCCCGAACGTCCCGCTCGAACAGCCGGCCCTAGAACCGGCAGGCTTCGAGGGCGTCGGCGAAGTACGCCGAACCACCGTGCGTGGGCTCGAGCTCGGTGAGCAGCGGCACGTACTTGGCGTCCGGCATCTCGGCGATGGCTTCGAACACCGGGCCCTCGACCTCACCGCCACGCAGCTCGGCGAAGAGCAGCTTGGGCACGCGTTCGTCCTTGCGCAACGCGAGCCCGCTGAGCGCTTCGGCGCGCACCATCGCATCCGTGTCGCGCACCCGTCCCAACAGCGCTTCCCGGATCGAGCCGTTGTCGAGGTCCTCGAAACTGCCCAGCTGGAACGTGGCCCAGTTGCGCACCTCGTCATCGGGGTCCTCCATCAGCTGGAAGCAGAGTCCCAGGACCTCGTCGGACTCCACCCGCAAGAACGTGTTGAGGGCACGCGCCAAGGCGGACCGAACACTGGTCACCTCGTGCGTCGCGCACGCGCGCAGGTCGTCGAGGCTCCAGTCGCTCAACTCGGCTTCGGTCTGCCCGATCCCCGCCAGCGCGGCCTCGCGGACCCGAGTGTCGTCGTCGCGCAACAGCCCCAACAAGATGGGCAACGACGCTTCGTCGAACGGCCTTGGGGACGCATCACGGTGCCCGAGCTGCGCGATCACGTCCGCGCCCAGCTCACGGACGAGCGGGTCGGCGTCCGCGCACCATCCAGAGGCGCGCGTGAACGTCTGCTCCTCGCCCCGCGCCTGCAGCTCGCACACGTGCTCCCATAGTTCGTCGGACTGCCCCACGGGTTCGACGCGCAGGAGCCGCAGTGCAGCCTCTTGCAACTCGGGAACGGTCAGGTTCTCCAGTTCGGAAGTCATCGATGGTGCTCAGGAATGCAACGGGCCCCGCACGTCGGAACGAGCGGGGCCTGTTGTGAGATCTGTCGTTCGACGAATCAGTCGCGACGACCGCCACGGGGCGGGCCGACCGGACCTCGGTCACGACGGATCATGATGTTCGGATCGCGCGGGTCGCGACGGCCGGCCAGGCGCTCGAAGCGTTCGGCCACGTCGTTCATCACGTCGAACGTGCTGGCGTTGGGGTGGATCGCGATCGGACCGACGTTGGCCCCATCGACCTCGCCGCGGCGGCAGATCGAAGCCAAGAGACGGCTCGGGTTGGCGCCTTGATTCGTGCCGTAGTTCATGAAGAACCGCACCGAGTTCGTCTTGTCGAAGCGGTGACCGCCACGGGGCGAACGCTGCGGGCGACCCCGGTCGCCACGATCGTTGAAGTCACGACCGCGGCTGTTGTCGTAGCCGCCACGGTTGCCTTCGTAGCCACCACGATGATTGCCGCCGTTCTCGAACGACGGGCGCTCGGGTTGGGCCGGCTTCTCGGGCTGGAGGCGCGCGAGGAGGGTCGCGATCAGCGGAGCGACCTCGTACTTCTCCATCAGGATCTCGGCGTGCTCGAGCAGGTAGTTGCGCGGCTTCTTCTCGAGGGCGGCATCGAGCTCGAGTTCGAGGGCGGCACGCGAACGCTCACGGAGCATCTTGTGCACCTCGTTGGCGTCCGGCACCGGGATCCATTTGATCTCGACGCGGGCGTCGTGCAGCAGGCGCTCGACCTTGCGGCGGCGGTTCTGGGACGCGAACAGGATGCTGCGACCGGTCTTGCCGGCGCGGCCCGTGCGGCCACTGCGGTGCGTGTACACCTGGCCGTCGATCGGAGGCGCGGTGTGGATGACGGTGCCGACGTCCGGCACGTCCAGTCCGCGGGCGGCCACATCGGTGGCGACCAGGACATTGGCGCGTCCGTCACGGAACGACTGGAGCGTGCGCTCGCGTTGGCTCTGGGCCAGCTCGCCGCTGAGCGGCATCGCCTTGAAGCCGTCGCCGGTGAGGCGTTCCGCCAGGTCGGCGGCATCCGCACGTCGCTCGACGAAGACCAGCGTGCGCTCGCCCTCGGTCTGCAACAGGATGTTGATCATGGCCGAGTAGCGCTCGCGCTGGGGAACCATGTGACCCAGGTGCTCGATGTCCTGGTTCGCATCGCCGAGGCGCGTGCCCTCGATCGAAAGGGGGTTGTCCTGGTAGCGCTGGGCCAGACGTTGGATCCCCTGGGGGAACGTCGCGGACACCATGTGCGTGCGGCGCGTCTCGGGCGTCGTGTCGAGGATGCCCTCGAGCTCCTCGCGGAAGCCCATGTCGAGCATCTGGTCGGCTTCGTCCAGCACGAGCGT
>JAJDEX010000366.1 GCA_029259575.1 Planctomycetota bacterium
CTCGTCGTCGTCGATCAGGAGCAGCCGCGTCGGTGCTGAGGACTCCGGGATCGGTGCATCGGGCTTGGGCGGATCGGCCAGGTCCTCGAGGCCGTCGTCCTCGAGCAGGTTGTGTGCAGGCAGGTCGACCGGAGCCGGCTCGTCGGGCGGACGTACTTCGGCCGCGGCCAGTTCGGCTGCGATGCGGGTCAACGAGGGCGGTTTCGGGGTCGCCACGCCGACGGTGCGTCCCCATTCCTCCCAAGCCGGACCGACTCCGTCGCCGACCTGCAGGAGGCAGGAGGTCGCGATCGAGAGGTTCGCCGCTGCGGGTTCGAGCTGGAAGTAGGAGCGCAGCCACGTCGAGGCCTGGGTCTCACGATCCGTGCACAGCACCTTCGCGATCGAGCGACCGCCCGCGATGATCTTGCGCAGGACAGCGGCGCGTGTGCGCGCCACCTCGGGCACTTCTTCCTGGACCGAGTCCGCGACCGCCAATCGGTAGGACACGGGGAGACCCCAGTCCTCCATCATCAGGCTTGCGACCTCGCGATGGTTGATCTCGAAGATCCGGCCCTCGATCCGCGCCAGGTCGTCCCCCGTCGCATCGGGGTAGTCGTGCATCAATTGTGAGTAGCGCTCCGGATGCACACAGGCCAGCGCCAGCCGACCGAAGTCCGCGAGCAACCCGCAGGTGAATGCGTCGACGGGATCGTCGAGCGACCGCTCCAGCGAGATCTGGCTCGAGGCCACCGCGATGCAGAGCGCGAACGACCAGAACCCGTCGAAGTCGAACTCGGACGATGCCCCACGTTTGTTGTCGGAGATCAGCGTGAAGCCGAGCGCGATCGAACGCACGGTGTTGACGCCCAACCGCATCGCGGCTTGCGGAACGCTCTGAACGACCTCGATGCTGCCCATCGAGGCGGAGTTCGCGAGGCGAATGATGCGGCCCGAGAGCGCCGGGTCGGCCATGATCGTGCGAACGAGGTCGTCCTGGTCGTAGTTCTCGTCCTTGGTGATCTCGAGGATGCGCAAACCGACGCCGGACGGCGAGGGCAATGACCCCGTCATCCTCAACTCGTCGAACTTCTTGCGCACGCCGCTCATGGTGTCCTTCTGCGTCCGGCCTAAGCGGCGTCGCGAGTGCCCGTGTCCGCCTTCGGCGTCTGGGTGCCCTTCGTCTTGGCCGGCATGTGCGAGGCACGCTCGACGCGGTTACGCCCGTTGTCCTTGGCGACGTAGACGGCCTCGTCGGCTGCCTTCAACAACTCGGACGTGTCCGGGTAGCCGCCGTCGCTGCCGGCGACTCCGAGGCTCAACGTCACGTTGCGATCGAATCCGGGCTCACGGACGATGTTGCGCTCGACACAGAGCCGCACGCGCTCGGCGACCTTGGAGCAATCGGACTCGCTGGTGTTCTTGCAGAGGATCAGGAACTCCTCACCACCGATGCGGCAGACCTCGTCGCTCGCGCGAATGGCTTTCTTGAGCAGGTTGGCCGTCGCGCGCAGGACGAGATCGCCCATGTCGTGACCGAAGTTGTCGTTGACCGACTTGAAGTGATCGATGTCGACCATGACCACCGAGAAGTCCGAACCGGTCTTGCTGGAGTTCTCCCAGTCCGACTCGAGCCTCTTCATCGCATAGCGACGGTTCGGGAGTTCGGTCAACGGGTCGGTCAAGGACGTCGCGCGCAACTTGCGCGTCATGACACCCAACTCAGCGACTTGGCGGTACATCGTCTGTTTGTCCGACTCGACCTTGCGCTGCAGTGCCGCGACCCGGATTCCGCTGCGAATGCGAGCCATCAACACCCGCTCGATCGCCGGTGTCGTGACGAAATCGTCTACGCCAGCATCGAAGGCGCTGACCATCGACTCCTCGTCGGCAAGCTCGGTCATCACCAGGAAGTACATCGAACCACCTGCGGACGTACGGCGCAGGGAGCGGCAGAGGTCGAGGCCGTTCAGGTCGGGCATGTCCCAAGCGGACACGACGATGTCGGGCGACCACTTGAAGGCTGCCCGCAGGGCTTCCTTGCCGCCGCGCGCGGTGTACACGTCATGTCCCTCGTCCTCGAGCTGGCTGCGCAAGGAATCGAGCGCGTTCGCATCGTCGTCGACCGCAAGGATGCGGAAACGGCCGACGTCCATCGCCACCGCTTCCTGGGCCTTCTCGTCCATGGCCGTGGCCACGACCTGCTCGCTCGCCACCTCGGTGGCTTTCGATTCGGCGACCTCGTCGGTCTCGCCATTGGCGATGCGTTCGCGCGCGTGAAGGATGAGCTCCGAGACCTCGCGCAGCCTGACGCCTTCCCCCGTGTTCACCTCGAGGCTCTCGCCCCAAGCGACCCATTCCTTGACGCAAGTGTCGAAGAAGCGGTTGAAGGCGCTCTCGTTCATCTCGAGGTTCTCGGTGAGCTCGTCGATGCGACGGCCCAACTGATCGAGGCTCCGCAGGGAGGAGTCCTTGGTCACGACCATCGCCTCCGCCAGGATCTGAGCGAAGCGCAACTGCGTCGCCATGCCCTCACCTTGATTCTCGCTGCGCGAGATGTTGCGCGAGCTGGTGAACGAACCGACGGCCTCCGCGAACGACTCGGGCAACCCCCAGTCGGACATCATGCAGGCGCCGACCTGGCTGTGATCGATGTCGAAAGCGCTGCGCTCTTCGATGAGCAGCGCATCCGGGTTCTCGGTTCCGTTGGTCTCGAGGATGTCGGCGTACTTGTCGGGATAGACCGAGGCCAATGCCAACATGCCGACTTCGCCAAGCAGCCCGCAGATGTAGGCCTCCTCGGGCTTGCCGATGTTCAAGATGCGGCTGAGCGACTGCGCGGCGACCGCACGTCCGAGCGAACGAGCCCAGTACAACTCGTAGTCGTAGGCACGGCACGTTCCGGCGCTGCGCTCGGACACCAGGCTGAACGCCAGGGCCAGGTCGCGCACCGTCCGACTGCCGAGTCGCATGATCGCCTCGGACACGGTGGTCGCGGGCTCGAAGCCTCCCCTGGCGGCACTGTTCGCGAGCTTGAGGATGCGCCCTGTCAAGGACGAGTCCGTCATGATGGCGTGACCCATCTCCTCGGCGCTGTAGTCCTCGGTCCGCGTAAGGGTCAGGATCTTCATCCCGACGCCGGCGGGGGACGGCAGGCTGCCGGACAGCTTCAGTTCTTCGAAGGTGGTTTGAAACATGAGTGGGGATGTCAGTCTTGACAGTCGTTGCTGAGGGACTCGAGGGCTTGAACCACTTCCGCGTGCATGCCGTGGAGGCGGGCGACGAGGTCACGGGTCCGGTTGTCTTCCTGGTGCCGCATCCCGACGCCGACGTCGCGGCACAGTTTCGAGAAGGGCAGTGCGCCCAGGTTGGCGCTGGCCTTGGCGAGCGACTGGGCGATGCGGCCCACGCGCTCCAGATCTCCGCCGTCGAAGGCCTCCTCCAGCTCGCACACGCGAGAGATGGAGGTGTCGAGGTACAGCTCGGCGAGTTCGGCGACCAGGTCGCCGCCCTCGTCACCACCCAGATCGAGCAGCGTGGCCACGACGAACAGATCGAGGATCTGCTCGCCTCCATGGGCGGCCGCGTGATGGCGGTCGAGATCCGGAAAGGCGGGGTCGGACATCGTGAGGAGGTCGTTGGGCGGAGGAGTTCGCTCGC
>JAJDEX010000367.1 GCA_029259575.1 Planctomycetota bacterium
TACGCGGTGGGGTTCAAGGAGACCTCCGGAGGGTCTGTTTCAAGCGAGACCGTCTCCACGGTCCGACGAAGGATGGGGCTGCACGAACGCACCCCGCCCGGTGGATCTCCGTGGGCGACGCCGTCACCGATCGTGCGGATCGGTCAGGACGCGGGGGGGCCAGCGGAAGAACGCGGGTGAGGCGAGTCCCGTTTTCCCATGCGCCGGGGGGGCAAAGCAAGCGCGACTCCAGGACTCCGGTCGGGGAGTCCCGCGCATGGTCCGTGGAGCGCGTTCGGTCACCTGGAACGGCGGCGGCGCAGCGCGGACATCTCCGGGGCGCGCAACCCGACCGCTGCAACGAGGTGCGCCGCACCCCCGCCCGCCATCGCCGCCAGGAGTCCGAACGTCGCCCCCAGGTACGGTGTGGCGACCCCCAGGACGCCCCAGGCGACGCCTCCGCACACTGCGGCACACAGGGCGGTGCGGGCGAAGGACCTCCACTGACCGGGTTCGGCCGCGGGAAGCCGGCGCTTCAATCCGGGGAGCAGGGCGACCAGTCCCAGCCAACTCGTCGTGGCCGTCCCCAGCGCCAGGCCGTCGACGTCCATGCCCGCCCCGCGGATCAGCACCAAGTTCAGGACCGCGTTCACCACGAGCAACACCATCGACACCCGCACCGGGGTCTTGAAGTCGCCCAGGGCGTAGTAGGTGCGCGCGACCAGGCCCATCGCGCCCGCGGGCAGGATGGCGAGGGCGAGCATGCGCAGGGCCGCCGAGGTCCGAACGACGCCCTCGGCCCCGAACGCACCGCGTTCGAACGACACCGAGATGATCGGCCCAGCCAGCACGAAAAGGCCGACGCTGGCCGGTATCGCCAGGAATGCGACCGATCGGTGGGTCGTGTCGTGCAGCCTGCGAACCGCGCCCAGGTCGCCCTTCTGCCCGTGCGCCTGCAGGGCCGGGAAGACCGCGCTGGTGGCCGCGATCGCCACGAGCGCCATCGGGAACTGCTGCACGCGGTTCGCGTAGTAGTGGAGCGTCGGCCCGCCGTCGGCCAAGAGGCTCTCGGCCATCAGCCCGTCCACCATGACGTTGATCTGGTAGACCGCTGCGCCCAGGGCCAGGGGCAGCGCCCGCTTCAGCACGGTGCCCGGCCCGGGAGCACCGGGCGCAGCAGGAATGCGCATCTCGCGGATCTGGGCGGCCGGGCTCTGGATTCGCACCAGGCCGAAGCGGAAGAGCACGGGGATCTGCACGACCAGCTGAACCATGCCCGCGATCAGGACGCCCAGGGCCAAGCGCTCGGCCATCGCCAAGTGGGTCACCTGGTCGTTCGACGCGACGCCCCACCCGAACGTACCGGCGAGCACGGCCAAGGACGCGATCCACACGATGTTCAGGGCGACCGGTGCGAGCGCGGGCGTGGCGAAGTGCCCGCGCACCTGCAGCGCGCCGCC
This sequence comes from Planctomycetota bacterium, assembly GCA_029259575.1. GTDB lineage: Bacteria > Planctomycetota > UBA1135 > UBA1135 > JAJDEX01. The sequence goes on from JAJDEX010000367.1 coordinate 1,440, forward strand.
GATCAAGGCGCCGGCGCACACCATCACCACGAACGGCATCAACAGAAGGGTCAACTGCCGCACGGGCTGGGGGTCGGCGCCCAGCCAGGCCCAGCCGGTGATCGGCATGCGGTCCGGCATCAGCGCGACCAGCCCCATGGTGACCAGGCACACGCCGATCAAGATCAGGATCAGCACGCGCACGGTGCCGCGGAAGAGGCGCGCGCCCGCCTCCTCGCCGTGCCGGCCCTCGACCTCGGTCATCGCCGTCTGGAACGACGTCGAGATCGCGCCTTCCCCGAGGAAGCGTCGGAACAGGTTCGGCACGCGCCACGCGGTGATGAACGCGTCGAAGATGGCCGACTTGTCGCCGAACAGCGCTGCCGAAAGGATCTCGCGTACGTAACCGAGGACCCGGCTGACCAGCGTCAGCACCGAGATCAGGGCCGTGCGGCGCCCCAATCGCGTGTGACGACCGACGAGATCGGCTCCGCTCGATGGCGTCCCCGGATCCTCGGAACGATCGGGTTGTTGAGGCGCAGCGTCCATGGCGAGGCGGGCGCGTCCGGTGGCTGTCGAATCAGCCCAGGAGTTCGCCCGCGATCTTCTGGACGAGCTTGCCGTCCACCTCGCCCTTGTGCGAGGCCATGACGACCTTCATCACCTTGCCCATGTCGGCTTTCGTCGTCGCGCCGCTCTCGGCAATGGCGTTCTGGACGACGTCACGCGTCTTGTCCTCACCCAGTTGCTTGGGCAGGTACTCCTGGAGGATCTCGATCTCGTCCGCTTCTTTCTGGGCCAATTCCGGTCGGCCGCCCGCCTCGTACTGACGCGCGCTCTCGACCCGCGTCTTCACGTTCGCGGCCAGGACGGACAGCACGCCGGCGTCGTCGAGCTGGTGGCCCGCTCCGCCGTCGGCGATCGCCTTGTTCTTCACGGCCGCCAGGACCATGCGCAGGGTGTCGCGCTTGAGCGCGTTCCCGTCACGCATGGCCTGCTTGACGTCCGCATCGAGTTGTTCACGAAGGGTCATGGTGGTTTCCGTTGGTTCGATCAGTCGTCCGAGGGCTCGTCGGCGTCGTCGCCACCATCGGCTTCGGGCTCGTCAGGCTCGTCCGCGGGAGCTTCGTCCGCATCGGGCGCGGGCGGCGGCGTGACCGGCGCCCCTTCCTCTTCGACGAACCGCTCCAGGTCGGCGGCGACGATGACCTCGGCGCCGACCAGGCCGTCCCCGTCCTTCAGGCTGACGAGGCGCACACCTTGGGTGTTGCGTCCGATCGTGCTGATCTCGGAGGCGTGGTTGCGAACGACCATGCCACCTTCGGTGATGTAGATGACGTCGTCGTCCTCGCGGCACAGGCGCGCGGTGACGACCTTGCCGTTGCGTTCGGTCGTACGGATGTCGATGACACCTTGACCGCCGCGACCCTTGATCGGGTAGTCGGCGATCGGCGTGCGCTTGCCGTAACCGTGCTGGCACGCGGTCAAGAGGAACGCGCCGTCCTCGGCGATGACCATCGAGACGACCTCGTCCTCGTCGCGCAGCTTGATGCCGCGCACACCGCGGGTCGTGCGACCCATGGCGCGAGCACTGGTCTCGTCGAAGCGCATCGCGCGG
>JAJDEX010000368.1 GCA_029259575.1 Planctomycetota bacterium
GAAAGGAGCTGGTGGCCAGAGCCATCCACGAGGCCAGCCCTCGAGAGGGAGCCGCCTTCGTCGTCGTCAATTGTGGCGCGATTCCGAGCGACCTCGTCGAGAGCGAGCTGTTCGGGCACATTCAGGGAGCATTCACCGGTGCGAGCCAACGCCGCCTTGGACTCCTGGAACTGGCAGAGGGCGGTTCCTTGTTCCTGGACGAGATCGGGGAACTGCCGATGACCGTGCAACCGGCTCTGCTTCGCGCCGTCCAGTTCGGCGAATTCCGACCCGTTGGTTCGAGCAAGACCGAGTACGCCGACGTGCGCATCCTTGCAGCCACGAATCGGGACCTTGTCGAGGCCATGAACAAGGGTGTGTTTCGTGAAGACCTCTACCACCGCATCTCCACTCTCGAGGTCACGCTCCCCCCGCTGCGAGACCGCGGTGACGACGTGCGGATCCTCGCTGAATGGATGCTTCAACGCCAGAACGTGAGGGTCCCCAAAGACCTCGCACGGACCATCTCGGCCAGCGCGCTCAATCGCCTTCTAGAGCTCGATTGGCCAGGCAACGTTCGCCAGCTGGAAAACGCCATCGTCCGACTCGTCACTCTGTCCGCGAGTCGGGAGATTCAGACCGACGATATCGACCGCCACGTAGCCGTCAGACGCCGACCGGAATCATCGGACTTCGACTCCATGGACTTGGAACAACTGGAGCGAGCAGCTGTCGTGGCCGCCCTAAGACGCAACCGAGGCAATCGCCAGCGGGCCACTGCCGAACTTGGGATCGCCACCAAGACGCTCTACAACAAGATTCGCCACCACGACATCGCGCCTGGCGAATGGCAAGACGCGAGTCATGCCTAGCGATTGTAGGTAGCCTCCTACCACTGCCCTGCAAAGAGACAACGTCCACGATCGATCGCTCCCGCATGCTGGGATCCTGTGCCGCCCATGCGTTATCCTGCGCCCATGAAGCGGCAGGACAAGGCGGATCGGATCGCGGGGATCCTCGAGGAGCGGTTTCCGGATCCGCCGGTGCCGCTCGATCACACCAGTCCGTTCCAGCTGTTGATCGCAGTGCTGCTGTCGGCCCAGACGACCGACAAGAAGGTGAACGAGGTCACGCCCGCGCTCTTTCGCGTCGGGCCGACGCCGGTCGCGATGGCCGCATTGCCCGTGGGCGAGATCCTCGAGCACATCCGCCAGCTGGGGCTCGCCCCCACCAAGGCCAAGAACGTCAAGCGGCTCGCGGAACTGCTGATGGAGCGCCACGGCGGCGCGATTCCGCAGTCGTTCGACGATCTGGAGGCGCTGCCCGGCGTCGGGCACAAGACCGCCAGCGTCGTGATGGCCCAATCGTTCGGCGTGCCCGCGTTCCCCGTCGATACGCACATCCATCGGCTGGCGACGCGCTGGGGATTGTCCAGCGGCAAGAACGTCGAGACGACCGAACGCGACCTGAAAGCGCTGTTCCCGAAAGAGATCTGGAACGATCTGCACTTGCAGATCATCTTCTTCGGACGCGAGAATTGCCCGGCACGCGGACACGACCTGAGGGCCTGCCCCATCTGCTCGTGGGCAGCGACCAAGAAACGCATGGCCGAGGAACAACGACTCGGCGGAGCCCCCAAATGACCGAAACGAACCTGACCGCCGAGATGGCCTGGACCGCGCTCGAAGAGGGCAACGCTGAAGGCGCCATGCAAATGGCCATCGAACTGGGGCCCGACGACCTGGATGCGGCGCTCGTGCTCGTGCACGCTTCGCTCGACCTGGGCGACGTCGAGCTGGCCAGTTCTTCGCTGGTTCGCGCGCACGGATTGTCCGACGGGGACGATGCGCAGCTCGACCTCGCCACAGGAGAGCTCGCGCTCGCCACCTGGGACTTCGACCTGGCGCGCTCCGCGTTCGAACGCATCCTCACGGCGGGCGACGATCCGGGCACGTTCGATCGACTGGGACTCGTGCTCGAGCACCTGGGCGAACTGGACGCCGCCGACGAACGCCGCACGCGCGCCCACGAGCTGGAACCCGAGGGCTTCCCGCCCGTCGTCCGTATCACCGAGGACGCGTTCGACGGCGTCGTCGAAGCGACGCTCGCCGGCCTGCCCGACGGCACTCGCCAGGCGCTCGACAACGTACGCATCGTGCGCGAGCCCTTGCCGGACATCGAACTCGTCCCCGGCGACGACCCCCTCTCGACGCCGCCCGACCTGATCGGGATCTTCATCGGCGCCAACCGTTTGGAGCAGTCCGATGAGGGCGCCGAGCACCCGGCCGTCATCCACCTCTTCCAGAGAAACATCGAACGCATCGCCCGCGACGAGGCCGATGCCCTGGAGCAGGTCCGCATCACCCTGCTGCACGAGATCGGCCACTTCCTCGGCCTGGACGAGGACGGCGTGCACGAACTCGGCCTGGGTTGAGTAGGCTGCGGCCAGGAGGCTACCCAGGAGCCCACTGCCAAGACCTATGGAACGCAGCCAATTCGTACAACTGTCTGACACCTGCCTCGAGCGCATCACGGCGTGGCTCGAGAATTTCGACCCGGACGAGGTCGATTTCGACCAAGCCGATGGCGTGGTCACGCTCGTCTTCGCCGATGGCATGAAGTACGTGCTGAACCGCCAGTCGGCCGCGGACCAGATGTGGTTCGCCGCGGGCGCGCGGGCCTGGCACTACGAGTGGATCGACGACGCCCAAGCGTGGCGTTGCGACAAGGACGCGCACGACCTGATCGAGCGCATCGGTGAGTGCGTGGGCGACAAGCTCGGCCGCAAGCTCACCGTCGACTGACCGCCCCCAACCCGACTCTCCCATGCGCCGCTACGTTCCGGTCCTCGCCCTCTCGACGATTCTGTTCCTGGGCGCATGCGAGGGCCAGGTCGACACTCCGGTCACCGGACCGCCGCCGGCAGCCTCGACGCTGCCGCTCCTCGCCGCCGGGCCCCACGTCGGATTGATCTACTCGGCGCCCGCACCCGCCGCCCAGCCGACGCTCGACGCCGCGTTCAACCTGGCGATCAATAACGGCCTGCGCGGGTACCAACTCTCGATCCCGTGGTCGCGCCTGGAACAGGTGGCCGGCGTCATCGACACCGCGTACCTGAACAACCTGCTCAGCAACGTGTCCAACGCGGGCCTCGTCCCCTACTTGGTCATCCCGACCGTCGACACGAACCAGCTGGCGCTGCCGACGGACCTGGTCGATCCCGGGGACTCCACCCAGCTCGCTCCTGGACTGACGTTCGACGATCCGGCGATCGTGAATCGCATGCACGTGCTGCTGGACGAGGTCGTGCCGCGCCTCGTCGCGCACGGCGGGTTCTACCTGTCCGTCGGCAACGAGGTCGACGTCTGGCTCGCGGCGAACCCCGCCGCCGAGGGTCACTTCGCCAACTTCATGGACGACGCGCGCATGCACGCGCAGTCGATCGACACGCGGTTGGCGGTCGGCGCGACGGTGACCTACGGCGTGATCGCGAACGACCTGACGCTGTTGCAGTTGCTGCAGACCGCCAGCGACAACATGGCGTTCACGTACTACCCGCTGAACCCCGACTTCACGGTGCGCAACCCGAACCAGGTCGCCGGCGACCTCGCGACTATGCTGGCGGCCGTCGCTCCGGATCCCTTGTTGCTGCAAGAGGTCGGCTATCCCTCCGGATACTCCATTCCGACCAACGGCAGCAGCGAGGAACTGCAGCGCCAGTTCGTCCAGGCGATCTTCAACGCGCTCGTGGGCCAACCGCGCATCCGGTTCTGCTCGCTGCTGCACCTGGCGGACTGGAGCTCGGCCGAGCTCGACACGTTCCAGGCGTACTACGGCATCAACGATCCGCTGTTCCGGGAGTACCTGGGTTCGCTCGGCCTGCGCGAACATGCGACGGGCAACGCGAAGACTGCGTGGACGCAGTTCATCCAGGGACTCAACTCGCTCTGACGGTTCAACCGCCGCCGGGGGCACCGGTCATCGACTCGACCCCTTTGAGGATCGTGTCGATAATCTCGGCCATGCCGCGGATCTCCTCGTCGCCACTGCCGATCAAGCGGGAGAGCTGGAAGAGGTCGCGGCTGCCGCGCAGATTCAAGGTCGCGTACCCGAGTCCATCCGGGATGGACTCGAGGTCCGCCTGGGAGAGTCCTTTCAAGAACTTCAGCCGACCCGACAATCTGGCCGTGGCGTTGTGCTCGGCGATCACGAAGAAGGGGACGTCGATGTTGAGATCGAGCTCTCGGCGCTCGAGATCCAGCCTTCCGGTCCATTCGAGGTGCGAGCGTTCGATCTCGAGCTCCAGGAACTCGTAGGACGCCTCGCCATTCTTGATGTCGATTTCGACGATCTCGAGGCGCGGCATCTTGCCCTCGGGATCGTCCAGCACGAGCAGCTTGCGGAACTCCTCGGTGAACGCCGGCACCGCGTCGTCCGTGTCGATCGAGATCTGCGCCTCGAGCGTGTTCAGGTCGTACGGCAACGGCAGGTACAACGCATCCACCGTCAGTCGCAGGTTCCCGCCGGTCGGAGGACTCACGAAGTCGAGGAACGGCAGCATGATGCGCAGCGTGTCCTGGGCCATGGGCGAGCCCCACGGCAGATCCAACTGCAGGCTGGGACCATCCAGGATCAGCACGTCGTCGAGCAACGCGATGCCTTGGATCTCCTGGGAGCCGTCCTCCAGGCGGAACGATCGTGCTCCCTTCAAGTTCGGTGCTTCGATGTAGAGCTGCGGGTCGCCGCCCAGCATGTCGGAGAGATATCCCTGGAGCCCGAGCAGGTCGTCCGCGAACGCCGCCGGACCGTCCCAGGTCTCCAACTCGGGCCGGCCGTCGATGTAGCGCCCGGTGACGGACCCTGCGCGCGACCGCCCCGGCTTGTTGATGTGCAAGCCCGCCCTGAAAGTGGGCACGCCGTCCCCATCGTGCTGGAGGGTCGCGGTCTTGAGCTTCAGGTCCCAGGTGTGACCCAAGGTGGCCGGCTGGAACTCGAGTTCGAGCTCACCGTTCTGGCGCATGCTCCACGTTCCATCGCGCAGGATCGCAAGCGGATCCAGCACGTCGTTCCAGGCGAGGGGCAGGTCGAAGTCCAGCAAGTCGATCGACAGATCAGCGTCCTTCGCCGCGCTCCAGGCCATGCGCCTGGGCATCACGGTCCGAGCCGCGGACTGCAGCACGGAATGCGGAAGGCTCAGGTTCAATCTGGAGGTGCCATCGGGCCGCGGCACCAGGTGGCCGCCTGTGAGCAGCGCGCCGAACTCCAGGTGCAACTCGCCCTCGTGAGCGACGTTGGAGGGATCGACGGTCGCGGTGACGAACTGCCCCCCGCTCGAGTCGAGGCCGAACTCGACCTCGATCTTGACGGCATCGGGCGTCATCTGGCCGAGGTAGTCGAAGTCCCCCAACCAGGTCTCGAGCCAAGGCCGAGCGATGTTGGACATGCGCGCGTAGCCCGTACGAACGCCCCGCGCATCCGGCGCGCTCGAGTCGACCTTGAGACGCGACGACGTCGTGACACCAGGCTCGTTGGTACGGAGGTCGCCTTCGAAGTGAACCGCGGCACCGGAATCGACCGTCCAATCGACGCGGCCCTCGAAGTCCGCGAGGATCAGGTCCGGACCTCCAGGGATCGCGCCACGCACGACGACGGTCGTGTCCTCGAAGGGCCGGATGTCGAAAGACATCGGACGGGCCTCCTCTTGTTCGTTCCCCTCGACGGCGATCGGTCGAAGGGCGCGCAGCAAGTCGCTCTCCCCGCGCGCATTCCGATCGATGCGGGCTTTCACGACCTCGATCTGGAAGTGCGCCGGAGTCTTGGAGTTCACGAACAATTCGGTCAGGGGCGGCATCACGACGTTCACCCGGGCGACCTCGCGACCTTCCGGATCACGCAGGAGGACACCCTCGGCGCGCTGGCGGCTGGTGATCGACGCCGACAACGATCCGATCTCGATCGAGCCAGCGATGCGGTCCGAGAGTTGATCCTGGATCCGCACCTGCATGGCGCCCCCCATCAGGGACGCGCCGAAGAGGGCGACCGCCAAGCCTGCACCGACGAGGAACGCCAGGCAGCCGAGACCCGAGGTCGTCAGGCAACCCAGGCAGCTGCGCTTGGGAGCGCCGTCGGTTCGGGGGGACTCAGCCATGAGGTGTGTGGAGGATACGGTGAGGGCGTACGGGACACCTCCCCTCACTGTTCCTGAAACCTGGGTCCTGATTCCGGAAATGCACGGATGAGTCCACGAAACAGCCTAGTTCCAGCTGACGTCGGGCGGCAGGTGGCCGAGGCCTTCCGCGCCCGGGCCGATCTCGCGCAGGACCGCGCGCCACAGGGACTCGCGGGAGCCCGTCTCGAAGGCCCAGTGATCGTCGGGAGGAGCCGCGAGCCACGCGCCTTGCTCCATCTCGGACTCGAGCTGGCCCGTGCCCCAGCCGGAGTAGCCCAGGAACATGCGGACCTCGTGGGGCGACGTGCCGTTCTTGCGCAAGTGCGCGCCGAGCTCGTCCAGCTCGCCCCCCATGTGCAGGGTCTCGATGACCTGGATCCCGCCGGGGACGATGCTGGGAATCCGGTGCAGGAACTGCAGGCGATCGCGACCGACCGGACCGCCCTCCTGGACGGTCAGGCCCATCCCGCCGAGCTGCGGATGGTCCGGCACCAGCTGATCGACCGTCATGTCGCTCGAACGGTTGAGCAACAGGCCGAACGCGCCGTGCTCGTCGTGCTCGCACAACTGCACGACGCTGTGCATGAAGTTCGGGTCGAGCATCTCGGGCGACGCGGCGAGGATCGTCCCGGCGGGCAGATGGGCACTCATGACGAGGTGCCACCCCCCACGCTCACGACGAAGCCCTCGCAACGCATCCGCGGCTGGGGCGGATACTTGCCGTAACGCGGATCGGACTTCGCCAGGTCGCAACGCAGGAACGTCGAGCCCTTCGACGACTCGACGATGCGCACGTGCGCGCAGCCGGGACACAGCCCACGCGGATCGAGCGTCTGGGTCATGACGACGGCGAGATCCGGTCCAAGGTGAAGACGCACTCGAGGTGTGCGGTGTGCGGGAACAGGTCGACCGGTTGCACGCGGGTCAAGCGATAGCCGCCAACGCACATCGAGCGCAGATCTCGCGCGGCGGACGCCACGTTGCACGAGACGTAGACGATGCGACGTGCGTTCAGGGCGACCAGCGGAGGAATCACCGCGGGATGCAGGCCCGCACGCGGCGGATCCACGACGATGACGTCGGGCCGTGGACGATCCCCCGCATCCACGTCCGCCAACGCGACGCGCACGTCACCCTCGACGAACGTCGCGTTCTGCACGCCGTTCGCGGCCGCGTTCTTGCGCGCGTCCTCGACGGCGGACGGCACGACCTCGAAGCCGAGCAAGCGCGTACCCGGACGCGCGAGGGCCAGGCCGAGCGTTCCCGTGCCGCAGTACAGGTCGTACAACACCTCGCCGTCCTGCAGATCGACGGCGTCGCGAACGCGCTCGATCAAGCGCTCGGCCTGCACGGTGTTCGTCTGGAAGAACGAGCTGGCCGACAAGGTGAACTTCAGGCCCGCGAGTTCCTCATGGATCACGCCGGTGC
>JAJDEX010000369.1 GCA_029259575.1 Planctomycetota bacterium
CAGGCCGAGCGTTGGTGCGGCATCCGCCTCGTCATCGCCTCGTCCTTCGCGCCGATCCACCGCCAGAACAACATCAACCTCGGCCAGTTGATGGGGGACCACGCGATGCTCGCCCGTCTGCAGGACGGCGAATCGCTCCCCCTCGAGGACCTGACCTCGCACCTCGCCCCGGTCAATCGAGCGATCCTGGAGTCGGGCGGCCTGTTCCCGTTCGCGGCCAAGCTGGCCGCCGGCGAGGTCGAGGTCCCGGCGCCCGCAACGGCGACGCGTCCGATGAACATGTCCGAGAAGATCCTGGCCAAGAAATTGGTCGGTTCCGACGGGCACAAGTCCTTGAAGCCCGGCGATGCGTGCCTGGTCAACGTGGACGGTGGCTACAGCCACGAGTTCACGACGGCCCAGGTGCACTACTTCCTCGCCCAGGAATACGGCGCCGACTACAAGGTTCAGAACCCGGACAAGCTGGCCGTCTTCGAGGACCACCTGCTCTACGCCACCGGCGTGAAGAAGATGGCGCCGTTCACGGACCAGATCCAGACGCTGCGCGACCTGCAGAACGAGTTCCAGCGCCACACCGGCGTGCGCGACTACAGCGCCAAGGACGGCGTCTCGCCCGGCATCTGTCACCAGGTGGCGCGCGAGGAGTTCGTCGACCCCGGCGACTTCATCCAAGCGACGGACAGCCACACCTGCATGGGCGGTGGATCGAACGCGCTCACGTGGGGCGTCGGCGCGACCGAGTACGCGGGATTGATCTCCAGCGGCTTCACGTTCGTGAAGATCCCCGAGGCGATTCGCTTCGACCTGGAAGGTGAGCTCGATCCGGGCTGCACCGCCAAGGATCTGATGCTGTTCATCCTGGACACGTTCGCCAAGCGCGAGGACACGTTGAACCGCGTCATGGAGTTCGGCGGGCCTGGCCTGGCTTCCCTGAACCCCGACGAGCGCGCGACCCTTTGCAACATGGCGACCGAGTGCTCCGCACGTTCGGGCATCTGCGAAGGCGACCGCCAGCTGGCCGAATGGCTCGCGCCGCGTCGTCCGGGCCAGACCGTCGAACAGATCGAGGCGTCCTTCATCGCTCCCGACCCGGACGCCGAGTACGCGGGCGGTCGCCACACGATCGACCTGTCCTCGATCCGTCCGATGGTCGCCGAACCCGGCGACCCGACGTACGGCAAGAACATCGAGGACCTCGAGGACGTCGCCATCGACATCGCCTACGGCGGTTCGTGCACGGCGGGCAAGGACTTCGACTTCGACAGCTACGCGCGCGTGCTGCAAGAGGCGCTCGACGCCGGCCGCAAGGTCAAGGACGGCGTGAAGATGTACGTGCAGTACGGCTCCGAGGGCGTGCGCGACTACGCGCAGTCCAAGGGCTACGACCAGGTCTTCCGCAAGGCGGGCGTCGAGGTCATCCAGCCCGGCTGCGGCGCGTGCATCGGCTGCGGCCCGGGCGTCAGCGAGGACAGCGAACAGGTCACCGTCAGCGCGATCAACCGCAACTTCCAAGGTCGCAGCGGCCCCGGCCGCTTGTACCTGGCCTCACCTCTGACCGTCGCTGCATCCGCAGTCGCCGGCCGGATCGTGGCCTATCGCCCCGGCATGTTCGCCGAGGTCGAAAGCGTCACTCACGCTTAATCCAACGAAGGGGAATTCACATGGCACAGCACGACATTGCAATCATCGGCGGCGACGGCATCGGTCCCGAGGTCACGCGCGAAGCGATGAAGGTCGCCGACGCGGCGGCCGAGGTCTTCGGCTTCTCGCTGAAGAAGACCGAGTACCCCTTCGGCAGCCAGCACTTCCTGGATACCGGCGAGATCTGGCCCGACGCGCAGTTCGAAGAGACCAAGCAGATGAAGGCGCTCTTCCTGGGCGCCATCGGCGATCCGCGTCTCGAGGTCGGCAAGATCGAGTACGGCATCATCGCCAAGGCCCGCTTCGAGCTCGACCTGTACATCAACCTGCGCCCGATCAAGCTCTACGACGAGCGCCTGTGCCCGTTGAAGGGCAAGGGCCCGGACGACGTGGACATGGTCATCATCCGTGAGAACACCGAGGATGCCTACGCGGGCATGCACGGCTTCTGCCACAAGGGCCAGCACCACGAGGTGGCGACCCAGACGATGGTCTACACCCGCGAGGGCGTCGAGCGCGCGATCCGCTACGCGTTCGAGCTGGCTCGTAAGCGCAACAAGCGCAAGCAGGTCACGCTGATCGACAAAGCCAACGCCGTGCGCGCCCAGGACATCTGGACCCGCGTCTTCGCCATCGTCGCCGCCGAGTACGAAGACATCAAGACGGACCACGCCTACATCGATGCCGCGTGCATGTGGATGGTCAAGAACCCCGAGTGGTTCGACGTTGCGGTCACCCCGAACCTGTTCGGCGACATCATCACCGACCTCGGTGCGATGGTGCAGGGCGGCATGGGCATCGCGGCCTCCGGCAACCTGCACCCCGGCCAGGTCAGCCTCTTCGAGCCCATCCACGGTTCGGCGCCGAAGCACGCGGGCAAGAACCTCGCGTCGCCCGTCGCGGCGATCCTGGCGGCCAGCATGATGCTGGACTACGTCGGCGAGTCGACCGCGTCCGCCGCGATCGAGTCGACCGTCGTGGAGCTGTTCAAGAGCGGCCAGCTGAAGGCCGTCACGACCGGCGCTCACCCGACGAACGAGGTCGGGGACATGGTCGTTAGCGCCCTGCGCAAAGTCGGCGCTTCGGTCTGAGGCCGTTACGTTGGAGACGAAAGGAGCTCGTTCCCCGATGGGGAGCGAGCTCCTTCGCGTTGGTGGAATGTGCGCTCTAGCCCGGTTCCCTCGCGAGGGTGTGCCCACGGTGCATGCTCGTGAGGGAACCGGGCTAGTCGGTTTCCCTAGCACGCACGTCATGCCTGCGCATGTTGCTCTTCACTCGTTCCACTCGCTCCAATCGCTTGTTCTTGCGGTCGCGGTAGGCGAACTCGATGATCGGGCTCGCGAAGTAGAGCAGGGCGACACCGAGGGCCATGCTGCCGAGGGTCGGAAGAACGAGCCCCTCGGACGGGTCGGAGAGGCCGTTCATTCGCGAGATCTCGCCGAATTGGGACGACATTCCGATGGCAGCCAAGAGCCCTATTGTACCTGTCACGGCGAGGTAGGCTCCGCAGACGCGAAGGAGGAATCCAAACACTTCGGTCGAGACGGTTTGGACGCGGGTCTGAAATTCCATTTGCAGTTCTCTCCAATGGGTGGGGCAGGCGGTCGCTCAGCGCGGTTCGATGCTACGCGTGGAGCCTAGCCGTATTCACGCTCGATCACTCGTGATTCGAGCCGCGATAGGTCAAGGCGACCACCGGGCCGGGCAGGTAGTACAGCAGGAACCCGATGACGGTCCGCGTGACGGTGAGGGCGACGTAATCGTCCGTGTACTGGTCCAGGTGACCCACGACAGCGATGACGTCATGCACTCCCCAAAGGAAGATCAACAGGCCGATGGCCCGAACAGCAACTCCGAAGGCAGTCTTTCCAGTCATGGTCTTCTCCGTATCAGATAGAGGGTGGCAGGTCAGGTTCTGACCCTAGCCGAAAAGTGGGTTACAAGGCGAGTGCAGCACAGGTCCGATCCAGATGATGAGCTGATTCCTTTGCGTTGGATGCCGTAACGACGTAGGGCTATTGATCTTGTTCGCGGGCCCGAATGCGCTCTGACTCAGCGAACTGGCGGTCTTTTTCGATCTGGACCCGTTCTTCGAGAGTCTTGCGGTACGCGAGACTGACGATCGGGTCGGCGACCATGAACAGGAAAATGCCGAGTGCTAGGTGAGAGACGAACTCGATCACCACCCTATCGGACCGGAACAGGTTGTCCGGATTCCTGGCCATCTGCTCGCCCATCGTCAGGATGGCGCTGACGAGGAAGAAGAGCCCGAACGTGCGAACGACGACTCCGAACAGGTGGCGCCCGTCCAAGGGGCTGATCATCAGGACTCAACCTTGGAATCAGGACCATGACCTTCATCGACGCGCGGTTGACCGGAATTGGGGAATGCCAATTCCTCGAAGATCGACGCCTTGAAGAACAAGAACGCCCCGATGGCGAACGATCCCAGGAATCGGAAGAAGAACATCTTGAAGGTGAGGTTCGTAGTCATGACAGACAGGAACTGCTGAAGCGTCGTGAAGACGATATAGACGCCGAGTGCGCGCACGAGCACGCCGAGGCTTTGACGGGGGGTCATGGATCTTTCCTTGGGAGTCATGGTGGGAGATGAGACTCTACGGTCGACTGGCCGCCTGATCGGCGCGCGCGTACTTTGCGATCTTCCTGAATGGAGCGGTTCACTCTTGGGTGGCCGGGGCCGGAATCGAGTCTGTGGCACGGACCGGGCCTTAATCCGGTGATTACGCGATTTCTCGGGCCAAGTGGTCCAGTGCCTTGGCGGAGGCGGCGGAGTCGTGAGGCCGGGCAGCCGTTCTGCGCCTGGTTCGTGCCTGGGTGTCTCGTAGGCGCGGGCATTCCCTCGCGTGTTGCGTCAGGCGCACGGCCAGTTCTGAATCCGCGAAGAGCTCGACACCATCTACGGAAGTCGGGAGGACCTCGCGATACGCCAGTCGATCGGGAGCGAGCAACGCGCAGCCCGTCGCCAGCGCTTCGAGCATGGCCATGCCGTAGAACTCGTGGATCGCTGTCGAGACGACGACGTCACAAGTGCCTAGTCGGGCCGCGTAGGTCGCTCGGTCCTCGTCGTAACCCGCGAAGAGCACGGCGTCACCGAGTCGTTCGAGCCGAGCGCTCACGCCTTCGGGTGCTTTGTCGAATTTGGCGCCCATCAGGAGCACTTCGAGTTCGGCGCCGCGTCTCCGAGCTTCGATACACGCATCCAGGAACGCGATCGGGTCCTTGTCGTGCTCCATGCGATGGTTGAATCCGACGCGCAGCGGAGCACTTTCCGGTGCACCCGCGCCCAATGGAAAGGCATCACAGTCGATTCCGGGCCAAATGACATCGGCTTGTTCGAGCGCTTGTTCGATGCGCGCACGCGGTTTGGGCGCAGGCAACTTGGCGAGCAAGTCACCACCAGCCTGGCGCAATTCGTCACGGTGCCAGGCCGAGTTGAACACGACGCGCGTCGCCCGCGCACACGACAGCAAGTTCTGCCAACCATGCGCGAGCTCGCGCTCCTCACCATCCTGGAGCGGATACGTCAGTTGGTTCTCGTGGAAGTAGAGGACGCTGGGCACGTCACCCCAGCCGTTCGGAAGGAACCCGTACAGCTGCGCGAGTTCACAGAGCGACGACACGAAGATCACGTCGGGCCGCGGGATGCCCTCGCGAATGACCTTCTCGGCGAGCCGCCAGCCACCGGAAGCCATGCGCCATTTCCAGTGACGCGCAGGCAAGCCGACGATGCGAACCTGGTGCTCCGAGCGCGCCTGCCATTGCAGCAGGAACTGCTCGTGGCTCCCTCCCAACCAGGGCTCGAGCGCGAGGACGGAGAGGGGTGCGGGCATGCGATGAGTCTAGCTGCACACGCTTCGGCCGGAAGGTTGCCTCAATCAAGTGGAGACACCACGGGTGGGCCTTCAGGCCAGCCTTTGCACACCTCGAGGGAGACCTCGGTCTTCGCTCCACCGAAAGGCTGCCCCATTCAAGTGGAGAGGCCACACGTGGATCTCCAGGTCAGCTGGTTGCCCACCGTGCCGGAGCCCTCGGCCTGCGCTCCACGGAAAGGCTGCCCCAATCAAGTCTGGCCCCCGGACAGGCCTTCAGACGTGCAAGAAGGCGCTCCACTCGATTCGGGCAGCCTTCCGCTCAAGTGCATGGGTGTCCTACCCCGATAGGACACCCGTGCACTTCGAACTCGATCCCAGGGCTCCCACGCCGCCCAGCGAACAGCTGGCGGATCAGGTCCGTTTCGCCGTAGCGGCGGAGCGGATGGCGCCCGGGGACCGTTTGCCGAGCGTGCGCGCGCTGGCCGCCGAGGTCCGCGTCAATCCCAACACCGTCAGCCGCGCCTGGCGTGAGCTCGAGCGCGAGGGCGTGCTCGAGTCGCGTCGCGGGGACGGCATGTTCGTGGCCGCGAAGGCCCTGGCCGTCTGCCGCAAGGCAGCAGCGCGAGTCGTGGCCGAACGCCTGGAACGCGCCGTACTGGAGGCCTGCGCAGCGGGCCTCACCAACCAAGAGATCGAAACCCTGGTCCGTGCCGCCTGCGCCGCGGACCTCGCCCCTCGCCCGAGGAAATCCGCATGAAACCTGTGATTCACATCCGTGGTCTGTCGGCCCGTTATGGCCGCCGCCGTGTTCTCGAGGGTCTCAACCTCGACCTCCCTGCAGGAAGCGTCACCGCTTTGGTGGGTTCCAACGGCGCCGGCAAGTCGACGTTGCTGCGCACGTTGATCGGCGCACACCCGTGCAAGGCGGACGCGATCGAAGTGCTCGGGATGAACCCGCGCCGCAAGAAGATCGCGGTGCGGCGCGCGGTGGGTTATTTCGCGGATCGCACGGACCTGCCGCCGTGGATGCGCATCTCCGATCATTTCAAGCTGCTCGAGCCGATGTATCCCACGTGGGACGCGAAGCATGCCGCCGAGATGCTCGAGATGTTCGATCTGGATGCGACGCAGCGCTACAGCGAGCTCTCGAAGGGCCAGAAGGCACTCGAGAACCTGGTCGTTGCGCTCGCGCATCACCCCAAGGTCCTGCTCTTGGACGAACCGTTCTCGGGCCTTGATGCGATCGCGCGTCGGCGCGTGTTCGGAGGCGTCCTGGAGCACCTACGCGATGCCGGAAGCAGCGCGTTGATGGTCAGCCACTCGTTGGTCGACGTCGAACGCTGCGCCGATCGCTTGGCGTTCATGGATGGGGGCCGGATCACGCATGTGGACGACCTCGAAACGCTGCAGAGTAGGTTCGCTCGGGTTCGCGTTCAGCTCGACGGGGACGCCGAGACTTGGAGTGCGACCGGAAATCCGATGGTCGAGGAAACCGAGGGCGACCAGGTCCTTGTGTATCTCGACTGGAGCGACCAGATCGAGGCGGCTCTACGATCCGATGCTCGCGTCCAGCAAGTCGAACAACTGCCCCGTGACCTGGAAGACCTCTTGGTCGCCGTCGATTCGCGCGGAGAGGCCGCGTGATGAGTGCGCCTCGCATCCCCGGCCGCGGCTTCGCAACGCTGGTTCACAAGGAATGGCGCGACACGCGCGGCCTGTGGCTGGTCTTGGCCTGTGCAGGTCCACTGTTGCTCGACCTGATCCAGCGCTTCTACCGCGAAGAGATGGAGTACGGGCCCACGGTCGGTTGGGTCTGGTCCTGGCTCGTGACGTTGAGCGCCATCGTCCTGATCACGGAGTGCTTTGGCCGCGATGAACGGTCCAAGGTCGGAGCAACCATCGGGTCCCTTCCCGTGCGTAGTCCTAAGCTGTTGCTCGCCAAGTCGTTCTACGTTGTGGTCTCGATCGCTCTGTTGACTTGCTGGATGCTGGTTGCAGATCGAATTCGTGGATGGATGGGCGGGCCGCGAGTTGATGCTGTCTGGCACTTCCCAGTGTTCCAAGAGCTGCTTCTACTCGCTTCCGGATGCCTCGCCTGTGTACTCTTCTCGCTTGTCTTTCGTCAGGCGTTGATGAGCGTCTTGGCTACCGGTTTCTTGATGTTCGGTATCGCGTGGGCGGTTGCAGCTATCGGTCAGGGGAAGATCGTGGGGCTGGTTCCTGCGCTTCTTTCCTATTCACCTGGCCTCGTGTTCAGCGTGGTCGTTGCTCTCGCACTGGTCGCCTGCCTTGTGGTTTATCGCCCCGGCTCGTCGTGG
>JAJDEX010000370.1 GCA_029259575.1 Planctomycetota bacterium
CTTCATCTCGGCCGACGACAAGCTCGAGGTCATAGGCAGCGGCGCGATCACCATCGTCGATCCCTCCGAGATGCAGTTCTCGTCGATGGACTCCGCGAATCGCAAGGATCCCGTCGCCCTGACCAACATCCGCCTGCACGTCCTCATTCATGGGGGCACGTACGACATCGGCACGCGCGAGGCGCGCGCCGCGCGGCAACCCGTCCGCTCCTGACCCCTCTGCACTCGCCATGGAAGTCCTCTCTCGCTCCGTCTACCTGGGTCCGAACCTCTACGCGCTGTTCCCGGTCATTCGCCTGACCATCCAGCTGGGCGAACTCGAGAAGTGGCCGTCGGGCAAGCTCGGCAAGGACTTCACCGATGGGCTGCTCGCGGCGTTGCCGACCCTGGCCGAGCACGGCTGTTCCTACGGCGAGCCCGGTGGTTTCGTGCGGCGTCTGACCGAGGACGAGGGCACGTGGATGGGCCACATCCTCGAGCACGTCGCCATCGAACTCCAGAACATCGCCGGCGCGAGCGTGACGTACGGCAAGACGCGCGGCACCGGAACGCCGGGTGAGTACAACGTCGTCTACACGTACGAGCAGGAGGACGTCGGCATCGAGGCCGGGCGCCTGGCGCAGTCGCTCTTGCTGAGTCTCTGCCCCAAGGAGCTGCAGTCCGACGAGATCCGCAAGAACGGCTTCGACTGGGAGGAGGAGCGCGACACGTTCATCCGGTCCGCGCAACGCCGGGCGCTCGGTCCCAGCACCGCGAGCCTCGTCAAGGCCGCCGAGGAACGCAACATTCCGTGGCTGCGCCTCAACAAGTACAGCCTGGTTCAATTCGGGCACGGCAAGTACGCGCGCAAGATCCAGGCGACGATCACCAGCGAGACGACCCACATCGGCGTCGAACTGGCCTCGGACAAAGAGGAGACGAACCTGCTGCTGGGCGATCTGGGGCTGCCGGTCGCCAAGCAGATCTTGGTCTACAGCGAGGGCCGCGCCGCCCAGGCCGCCAAACGCATCGGCTACCCGGTCGTCGTCAAGCCGCTGAACGCGAACCACGGACGCGGCGTGTCGATCGGTTTGACCGACGAGGCCTCGGTGCGCGTCGCCTTCGAGCACGCCAGCCAGCACAGTCGCTCGGTCATCGTCGAGAGTTTCATCGAAGGCCTCGACCACCGTTTGCTCGTCGTCGACGGCAAGCTCGTCGCCGCCTCCAAGCGCGTGCCCGGTCACATCAAGGGCGACGGCAAGAGCACGGTCGAGCAGTTGGTCGACATCGTCAACTCGGACGAGCGACGCGGCATCGGCCACGCCAAGGTGCTGACGCGCCTCGAACTCGATCACCAGGCGCATCGCCTGCTCGAGCAGAAGGGCTACGACGAGAAGTCCGTGCCCACCGACGGCGAGATCGTCTATCTGCGCTCGACCGGCAACCTGTCGACGGGCGGTACGGCCGTGGACGTCACCGACGTGATCCACCCGGACAACCGCGAGGTCGCCGTGCGCGCGGCCAAGGCTATCGGCCTGGACGTCTGCGGCGTCGACTTCCTGACGACGGACATCACCCAATCGCATCGCGTCACTGGCGGCGCGATCTGCGAGGTCAACGCCGCGCCGGGGTTCCGCATGCACGTGGCGCCCAGCGAGGGCAAGCCGCGCGACGTGGCGGGCCCGGTGCTCGACATGCTGTTCCCTCCGGGCAGCCCGTCGCGCATCCCGATCGCCTCGATCACCGGCACGAACGGCAAGACGACCACCGTCCGCATGACGGCGCACATCCTGAAGCTCGCCGGGCATCACGTCGGCCTCTCGACGACGGACGCTGTGTACATCGACGGGCACAAGACGGTCGAGGGCGACATGACCGGGCCGGTCGCATCGCGCATGATCCTGCGTGACCCTTCGGTCGACTGCGCGGTGCTCGAAACGGCGCGCGGCGGCATGCTCAAGCGCGGTATCGGGTATCGGCATTGCAACGTCGGCGCGGTCCTGAACGTCCAGGCCGATCACTTGGGCTTGCGTGGCATCGACACGCTCGAGGACCTGGCCGAGGTCAAGCGCATCGTCATCGAGATCGCCAAGGACGCAGCGGTCCTGAACGCGGACGACGAGCTGTGCCTGCGCATGGCCGACTACTCGAAGGCCGATCACCTGTGCTACGTGACGATGAACCCGGATCATCAGCTCGTGCAGCAGCACGTCGTGGCCGGCGGTCGCGCCGTGGTGCTCGAGCGCGGCATCGCGGGCCAGATGATCACGCTGTACGACAGCGGCGCGCACATCCCGCTGCTGTGGACCCACACGATTCCGGCGACCCTCGATGGCAAGGCGATGCACAACGTGCAGAACGCCATGTTCGCCGCCGCCGTCGCGTTCTCGATGGGCACCAAGCTCGACGAGATCCGCCATGGTTTGCGTACGTTCGACATGACGTACTTCCAGGCGCCGGGTCGCATGAACATCTGCGACGAGCATCCCTTCAAGGTGATCCTGGACTACGGCCACAACCCGGCCGCCGTCAACGCGATGGTGAACTTGACCGACCAGCTCGAGCCCAAGGGCAAGCGCAGGGTCGTGATCGCCGCGCCGGGGGATCGTCGTGACGAGGACATCCGCGAGATCGCCACGTTGTGCGCCGGTCACTACGACCACTACATCTGCAAGCGCGACGACGACACGCGTGGACGCGATGGCGACGAGGTGCCGCGCATGCAGCGTCAAGCCTTGATGGACGCCGGCGTGCCCGAGAGCGCGATCACCGTGATCCCGGACGAGCAAGAGGCCGTGAAGGCGGCCCTCGAGGGCTCCGAGACGGGCGACCTGGTGCTGATCTTCGGCGACAACATCCAACGAACGTGGAACCAGATCACGACCTTCGGCAGCGACGACGATGCGCTGGGGGACCAGGACGACCCGTCGCTCCTGCAGATCGACCTGAACCCGGTCCACCTGTCCCCGGCGGCGCTCGATCCGGACGGCACCTTGATCCGCGATGATCGGGGTGTGCGACTGGCGCGTCCCAAGGAGATCTCGGACTGATGGAACTCGTCGATTCGCGCCGGTTGACCGGTCCGAACCGGCTGCTCCCCGGCCCGGGTGCAGTGATCGAAGTTGCGCTGGCGAACGACGTCGCCGAGCGCGCGATCGATGCATGGCGCGCCCATGCCACGCGCTTGCTCACCGCCGTGGGGTGGGAGGACGCGGGCCTCGCCGAACGCCGGTTCGACGGAGGCGCGAGCCTGGCGTTCGATGCGCCGATCGATGCGTTGTACGCGGCGACCGAAGTGAACGAAGCGGCCTGGGCCGCGGCCGGACGTGAGCTGTCGGGCGAGCCTGCACGGGACGCGGACGAGGAACTCGCCGAGCTGCGTGCGCACATCGATACCGAGCGCAACCCCGCGCTCGTCGCGTTGCTCGAAGCGGCCGACCTGCACGGCGTGGCGTGCTTGTGCGACGATGATCACGTGTCGATCGGTCTGGGAGAAGGGTCCCAGACCTTCGCGGTCGACGCGTTGCCAGCCCCGGACACGGTCGACTGGTCGAAGGTTCACGACGTCCCGACCGCGATGATCACGGGCACCAACGGCAAGTCGACGACCGCGCGGATGCTCCTGGCGATCGCCACGGCGGCGGGCAAGGTCCCCGGCATCTCCAGCACCGACTGGATCCGCGTCGGCGACGAGGTCCTGGACGACGGCGATTGGTCGGGTCCGGGCGGCGCACGGATCGTGTTGCGCGACCCGCGCACGCAACTGGGCATCCTCGAGACCGCTCGCGGCGGCATGTTGCGGCGTGGGCTGGCGCTCGAGCGCACGAACGTCTCGGCCGTGCTGAACGTCGCCGAGGATCACTTGGGGGAATGGGGCATCGGCACCATCGACGGCCTGGCCGACGGCAAGTTCGTGCTGACGCGCGTCGCGCACGAGGTCGTGCTGAACGCCGACGATCCTCCCGTGGCGTCCCGTGCCGATCAGGTCGAAGTGCCGCTCGTCTGGTTCTCCATGGACCCGTCGAACCCGATCATCCAGGACCATCTCGAGGCCGGCGGTCGAGCGTTCCTGCTGAACGGCGAGTCGTTGATCCGCTGTGAGGGCGAGACGCTCCTCGAGTTGACGACCGTGAGGAACATCCCGTCGACCTTCGACGGAGCGGCCAAGCACAACGTGGCCAATGCGTTGGCGGCGGCCGCCATGGCCGACGTGTTGGGGCTGGGCGCTCGAGCGATCGCGGAGGGCCTCGCTTCGTTCGCGAGCCGTTCCGAGGACAACCCCGGTCGCTTGAACCGTTTCCGATTCGGCGACCTGAACGTCCTGGTCGACTTCGCGCACAACCCACACGGCCAGGCGTCGATGGTGGACATGGCCAAGTCGATGGGGGCCAAGCGCTGGCTCGTCGTCCTCGGTCAAGCCGGCGACCGCGAGGATGAAGCGATCCGCAACCTGGTTCGCGTCACCTGGACCGCCCGCCCGGATCACATCGTCCTGAAGGAGATGAAGGCGCACCTACGCGGTCGCAGCGAAGGTGCGGTCGCGGCGTTGATGGAGGACGAACTTCAGAACCTCGAGGTCCCCGCCGATCGCTGGTCACGCCAGCCGAGCGAGCTGGCCGCCGTGCGCAGCGCCCTCGAGTGGGCCGAGCCCGGCGACCTCCTGCTGTTGATGGTCCACGAGAGTCGCGGGCAGACGCTGACGGAACTCGGGCGCTTGTCGGACGCGGGTTGGTTGCCCGGTACGCGGCTTCCGAGCGACGTGTTGGCGTAGGTACGACACCAGGCGGTGGGAAATCGAAGCGACGTCCTCGCATCGAGAGATGGCTCTCTACTTGGCCGTCTTGACGGTCTTGCGCGCCAATCGTGTGATCCGACCCTCGCGGTTCCAGTCCATCACGAAGAGGTCGCCGTCCCGGTCCCAGCACACGCCGTGGGGCGACAGGAACTGCCCGTCGACCCATTTGTCGCGCGCAACCTGATTCGTGGCCCAGATCGACGTATCGGGTTGATCGCCGAGGTGCCCGACGACCTCGAACTTCATGTCCAGGATCGTCACGCGGCCTTCCAGTTCGGCGACGGCGCACAGCTGATTCTGGATCGCCACGCCACACGGGCGACGCAGGTCCGTGGCGACGACGCCGACGAACTTGCCATCGAGGTCGAAGTGCTGCAGGCGTCGGTTCTCACGATCCGAGACCAACAACAGCGGTGGGCTGTACCGGTCGTCCAGCGAGATCCCGTGCGGCGTTCGGAACTGGCCGGGCTCGCTGCCGAGTCCACCGAACGTGCTCTGGTACACACCCTTGCGCGTGTAGACGTGGACCCAGGAACGTCCATAACCGTCGGCGACGTACACGCGGCCATCGGGCCCGACCGCGACCGCCGTCGGGTTGAACTGGTCCTTCGATTCGTACTTGCCGGACTCCCGCGGCCAGTCGAACGTCAGGATCGGCTTGCCTTCCAGCGTGAGTTTGACGACCTCGTGGCGACCGGTGTGCGCGACAAACAGGTGCTCCTGTTTGCCCTCCACGGCGATGCACATGCCGTGTGCGCCACCTTCCAACTTCTGACCGATCGACTCCATGTACTTGCCCGTGGCGGTCAGCTTGACGACGGCGTTCTCGGAATCGGTGTTGAAGTAGACCTGGCCCTTCGAATCCACGGCGATGCCGCCATGCGTATTGCCCAGTTGCATGTCGCTCGGAACGCCGGGCCAGGTCGTGTCCCATTGGAACTTCAAGTCGCCCGCAGAGAGGCCCGTAGGCTTGGCTTCGTCCTGGGAAAGGGCCGCGACGAGGAACAAGCAGGAAGACACGAGGAGTAGATGCGTACGTTTCACCCCCGGATCGTATCGTGTCCAGGGTCGTCGAGGGGCCTCGACCATTCATGCCCAAGCGAACTCAATTCCTGACGGGTGGCCTCCTGGTCGCTCTCGCGCTCATTCTCGTCTGGGCGATCCAAGTTGGCGATCCGCCTGCCGAGTCGGGAGATCCAACCCGGCGCGCTTCCGCTCCACCCTCCACGCAATCGAACTTGGTGGGGGACGAGCTCACCGCGGTTCGTTCCGACGCGGACGCGGTGCAGACCGTTTCCCCGAACGACGCAGCGACTATGGACGCGCCCGTCGCGACGGAAACTCCGGAGCCGGAACCTCTGCCGGAGGGAACCGTCGAGGTCCTCGTGCAGCACGACGGCGTCCCCGTCACGAGCGGGTTCTTGCACCTCAAGGCGTACGACCAGGGCGACCTGCCCGAGGATCCGTGGACCACGCAAGAGGCGTTGGTGCATGCCGAGATCGATCCGAATGGTGTCGCGCGCTTCATCAACGTGGGTGAGGTGGGCCACTACCGGGTCGGCGTCGAGTGGCCGCGCGCGTCGTATTACGCCGCTAGCCGCGTGTTCTCCATGCCGACCGGAGTGGGCAAGCGCATCACGATCGACCTCGGCAGCGGACGCATCGTGGGCACCGTCTACGGCGCGGAAGGGAAGCCGGCGCCCGGAGTGACCGTGAGCAGCTACTTGCGCGTGCGTGAGTACGTCGTCGAAGTGGTGACCGATGCGCAGGGCGCTTACGTGATCGAACATGCCGCGCCCGGATTCTGGATGATGACGGTCGAGGTCCCCGAG
>JAJDEX010000038.1 GCA_029259575.1 Planctomycetota bacterium
TCGAACGCGCCCTCGGTCGAGGTCGGATCGAGCGACTCGCTGAATCGCGCCCAGACGGCCCCCGTCGTCTCGATCGCCTCTCCGTTGGGAAGCAACGTGATGTACGTCGGCGCCGCGGAGTCGATCCAGTTCCCTGCGGCCGGATACGGAGTCAGTTCGGCGGCCAGACCGGGGATGCCCCCGCCACCACCGGGACCACCACCTCCACCGCCGCCGCCCTGGGCGGGAACGTCTTGACAGTTCCCCGCGGCGAATGCGCAGGAGGGATCATCACAACCGCCGAGGACGGTCAAGGGGGCCAACAGGGCCAGGCCGAGAAGGCGGCGAGTCATGGGCACGGAGTGGGAAAAGCGTCGCTGCATGGGGAGGGGACGGGGAGGGACGCCTGGAACGTGAGGTTCTTCCCCGCGCCTCGGGTCGGCCCGGGCCGTATGGCCAGTGGACTCCGGGACGGGATTCCCTGGCTTCAATGTATCTCCCTGGGCCCTCCAGGGCCCGTGCGGAACCGGCTTCGGGGCCCGATGTCGCATCCACGAACCCGTGGAGCGTGTCGTGGAGTTGCCCCAGGGTGCCGTGACCAGGCCATGGGCGAGACCTAGACTAGGGACCTCGAGCATCGGGAACTCCGTGGCTCGCCCCCCCACGGGAAGCGCCCTTCGCCCCCCCTCCCGGCACGTCCCTCCGAATCCTCCCGATTCGCGGTTCCCTCCACCGCCCGCACGGTGCCTCTCCCTGGGCGCCCCCATCACGAACACCGGTCCCGCAGGCCGCCCCCTTCCCATGACGTGGATTCTCGCTTCCCTGTTGGTCATCACGAACGCGTACGCGGTCCCGCAGCAGGACGGTGACGCGCCCGCCGTCGTCGCGGACCAGGAGGGCACCGACGACGACTCGCTCACGCCCGTGCAGATCGAGGAGGTCGCGGCGCTCCTTCGCGCGGGCCATCTGGAATTGGCCCGACGAACGATCGACGGCTTCCTCGTCGATCGACACGTTCGCACGGCGCGGAAGGCGCTCGCCGGCGGCCAGGTGCGCAACGCCCTGGAACCCCTGGACGCGGCCCTGCGTATCGACGCCGAGCACGTCGAGGCACTGCTGCTGCGCGCCCGCGTCGCCCTGCTCGCGGCACCGAACGATTCGAGTCCGGCGTTCTTCTACGACGACGCGGCGAACTTCTACGAGCGCGCTTCGCGTGCGGACTACGCGGCCAACGGCAAGCTGGGGATGGTGCAGTACGACTGCTTGTTGAACTCCAGCATCGCCTTGCGCATGGCGAACCAAGGGGACAAGGCGCTCGAGGCTGCCCGCCGTGCGAACCTCTTGCGCGACCGCTTGCGTGAGCAACAGGCGTTCGACGAGGTCGCGGGCGAGCAAGGTCCCGCCCTCGAACGCGTCTGGGCCGAAGCGGCCTTCGGCGAATACGTTGCAGCGCGCAACCGCGGTGACGAAGGCACCGACCTCGACCGCGAGACCCAGGACAAACTCGAACTGTGCACGAGCCGTCCGGCCGACCGCGTGTGGGCGCTGCTGCAACTCAGCAACCTGCATCAGTGGGCCGGGCGCATGGAGCAATCCCTGGACCTGGCCGAACGCGCGCTGGAATTCGCGCCGGCCGATCTCCAGGCCCACGCACGCCTCGCCCAGTTGATCGGCGACAACGACGCGATCGCCGCGCGCTATGCGCAGTTCCGCAAGACGCACCCGAACGAGCCCATCGGTTGGTGGTACGGCGGGTCCGCCCTGTTCACTTCAGGGCTCGACGCCTACGAGTCCGGGACCCTGCTCCCCGATCGGTTCCGCGAGGCCGAAGCGCTCTTCAAGAGCTGCCTCGACCTCGAACCTGCGTACGCCCAGGACTGCAAGAACCAGATCTGCCTGTGCCGCGCGGCGCGCGGTTGGTGCCACCTGTTCGGCGAGGACTTGGTCGCGGCGCAGGGCGCGTTCGAATCCATGGAGGCCGTGCAACCGCGTGGCATGACCGTCGAACTCGCGGGCCGCATCAGCAGCGGCGTCGTCGGCCTGAGTCAGGTCGCGGGCGCACACCATGCGCTGGTGTTGACCGGCGACCTCGAAGCGGGCGTCCAGGCGTGCGGCATCGCCGACACGCTGCGCCGCTACGAGCCCACCGACGCGAACCTCGCCAACAACGCCGGGTTCGTCTACCGCGACACGGCCGTCGCCTTCGAAACCGCGGCGCGGAGCGTCCGGCCGGGCACCGATGCGGCGGACAGCGCGGCGTTCGAACGGTTGCGACGCAAGGCGATCGAACTGATGGACCAGTCGTGGGAAGCCTACCAGCGCGCATCCGCGCTCGCCCCCACCGACGTCCGCATCGTCAACGACGCGGGCCTCATCATGCTGTACTACGTGCGCACCGACGCGCGCGAGGCGGAGCGCTTGCTGCAGCAATCCGTGACCAACGGCGAACAGCAGTTGCAGGACCTGGAGGACGCGGGCGAGACGGACGTCGTCCTGGTCGAGGCGCTCGGCGACGCCTACGAGAATCTGGGACTCCTGCACATGACGCTCCTGCCCGACCTGGACAAGGCCAAGCAGCACCTGGAGCGCTCGCTCGAACTCGGCCCGTACCCCCGCGGGATCATCCTCCAACGACTGCGGCCGATCCTCGAACGGATGCTCGCAGGCGAGACGGTCGACGAGGCCGAATTCGACGGCATCGTCTGGCTCCACGCCCCCGGGCGCTGACCCCAGCCCACCCATGACCACCATGTTCCTCCCCCTTCTGCTCACGCTCACCGGGTCGACCGTCTTCACGACGACCGCGCCGGCCTCGCCCGTTCCTGCGCTGGCTCCCTTCCAGGACGAGGCCGCCATTCGGGACCTGATCGCGCGCGGCCAAGCGATGCTGCGCGAGGGCAAAGCCAAGGACGCCGAAGTCCTGTTCGCCGAAGCCGATGCGAAGAACGGGGGCAAGCAACTGGGCACGTACGTCTGGGTGCTGCGCAGCTGGGTCGCCCAGGGTCGCTACAACGATGCCTTCAACGAGGTCGACACGTTCGCCAAGGCGAGCGGCAGTCCGATCGAGGTGCACTACATCCACGGCATCGGCTCCTTCGCCCGTGCACTGGACAACCAGGCGGCCGGCGGCAACAGCACCCTGCAACTCGCGTGGCTGGACACGGTGACCAAGTTGAACCGGGTCTTGGACGAGGACCCGGAGCGCTTCGGGGACGCCTGGCGACCGCTCGCACAGGCAGCGATCGAAGGGAACGATGCGGCCCATCTGGAGATCGCGTTGCGCGCCTCCGAACAGGCGGTGACGTTGGAGCCGGACTCAGGAGCGGCCCTCGAAGTGCGGGGTCGCGCGCACTTCTGGAACTACCGCGAGCTCTCCGACGCGGAGAAGGAGGCGGAAGCGAAGCGGGCGCTCGACGAGGCCCTCGCCGCCTGGACCCTGGGCATCGCGAAGACGCCGGCAGAGAAGGCGAACGCCAACCAGCTGGCCAACCTCCACCTGCGGGCCGCCGTCGGACTGCGGTGGCGCGGAGACAACGCCGCGGCTGCGGTGCACTACTCCGAGGCCATCGGCTGGTGGCCCTCGCCCCCGCTGGTCGACTACTCGGACCTCTGGTCGATGTTGACCCTCGCCGAGGGCGACGCCCCCATCCAGCCGTACATCGACTGCTTGCTCGCGGGCAAAGCCTTGTTCGAAGAGCGCTGGGGCGCGAGCGATCCGGCGGATGCCACGATGCTCTGGTGGCTGGGCTACGCGTACTTCAGCGCCCAACGCTACGACGAGTCCGAGGCCACGTTCCTCAGCTCCGTGGGCAAGGTCCCGACGTTCACGAACAACTACTGGTACGCCGGTCTGTGTCGCTACTACGGCGAAGACTACGAAGGTGCCTGCGCGCACTGGAGGATGCAGTTCGAGGCCAACCCCGACGACATCAAGAAGTCGGTGACCTCGGAGCCCAAGGCCCAGAACGTCGCCATCATCGCCTTCGCCCAAGGCAAGCGCGCCGCCCTGGGCGAACGCAGTTACCCGGGCCGCCGCGACGCGGTCACGATGGGTGAAGTCCTGGTGCTCGCCGAACCGGACAACTTCCAGCGCTGGAACGACCTGGGCCTCTTCTGTCGGGATGCGGGCGCGGCGATGCCCGACACCGTCAAGGGCGCCGCGCGTCTGCGGGGCAACTTGTATCTGCGCGCGTTCGAAGCCTACGTCGTGGCGATGCGTCTCGCCCCCAGCAAGCCGCACCTCTACAACGACGCCGCGGTGATCCTGCACTACTACCTCGAGAAGGACTACGCGCTGGCCAAGGAGCTCTACGGCAAGAGCCTCGAGATGGCGACCGCGCAGATCGATTCGGGCGGACTCGAGGACGAGGATCTGGCCCTCGCGCGAATCGCGAAACGCGATGCGGCCAACAACCTGGCCGCCCTCGAGAAGAAGGTCGCCGAGGCCGGAGACAAGGACGAAGACGAAGGCGAGAGCGGCGACGATGATGAGGGCGAGGGCGACGCGGGCGGCGACGGCGGGGTCTGATCTCGCGGGTCAGGCTCCCCAGCGAGTCCGCCTGCGCTAGAATCCCGTCGCTCGGCGCGGCTCCCTCGTGAGCCGACCTCCACCCGTTCTCCCTGCGTCATGAATCTGCCCTTCCGCATCGGCGCCCTGCACGACGAACCCGTCGTGTCGGTGGACGGCGCCTTCGATGCGCCTGGCCTCAATCTCTCGCACTGGCCGGGCAACACGACGCCGGCCGATCTCAAGCACGATCTGTCGACCGGGATCGCGCTGAACTTCGCGCGGCTGGATCCAGAGGAACGCGAACGGCGCGCGGCCGGCTGCGTCGAGGTGCTCAACAACCACTACGACACCGACGGGGTGTGCTCCGCGCTCGCCGTGCTCCAGCCGGAGCGTGCGCTGCGGATCCAGGACGGACTGCTCGAGGCTGCCTGGGCCGGGGACTTCTTCCGCGCTCCCAGCGAACGTGGCCTGGCGATCGACGCGACCGTGTCCCGCTTGGTGGATGCGGAGCGCTCCCCCCTCGCGTTGGCCGGCATGACCGACGAGCAGCGCCAGAACACAGCGTTGGCCGATGCGCTGGAGCGCGTGCCGCGCATGCTCGAATACGGAATCGAGTCCGAGACCGTGCTTTGGCACGACATGCTCGAAGCCTGGCGGTCCGACACTCGGGACCTGCAGTCGGCGGTGTTCGACGACCTCGTGCATCTGGACTACGCGGTTTGGACGGGTCCCATGGGGCGCGCGTCGAGTCGCGACGGAGCCGGAACCTTCGACCCGGGACGACACGCGCTCTGGGGCAGGACCGAAGCCGACCGCGTCCTCGTGTTGGGACCGACCGCAGCCGGTACGACCTGCCGCTTCCTGCTGTCGACCGTCAGCTGGTTCGACCTGGTGTCGCGCACGGCCCATGCACGCCCCGACCTGGCGAAGCTCGCTAGCCAGCTCAACGGGCTCGAAGGGACGGACGCGGATGCCAGTACCTGCTGGCGCCACGAATCGATGGGCGGCGCATCCCCCGAACTCTGGTTCGGCGAGGCCCACGCCTCGAACTACGAGGAACACGCCGACGCCTGGCTGCGCCCCAGCGGCCTCGACCCGTTGGTGTTGAAGGCGCGCGTCACCGATGCGGTACGCGCCGCCTGGACCTTCCCCGACGACGACGATGACGACCTGTCCATGGACGATCTGCAACTGACCCGAGGACTCGACTCGTGACCCGAGCGCCGATCGGTCTCTTGCGACCGGGAAGCGCCTCCGATCCCCTCGTGGTCGTGCGCAGCGACACGTGGGGCTACAACAGCATCGGGTTCTTCTCGAAGGACGAGGCCTGCGTGATCGACCCCGGCCTGCGACCCGAGGACATCGACCTGTTGGCCAGCGCCGTGATGACGCGCGCCACCACGACGCCCCGCAGGATCAGCCACGTCGTCGTCACGCACGCTCATCACGATCACATCCGTGGCTGGGACGCATTCCCGGGCGCCGAGGTCCTGATGCCACGCGTCGGCGCCGAGAAGGAAGCCGGCCCGGTCGCCCGCATCCTGGATGCCAAGCGCAAGTTGGACGAACGCTTCGCCCTCGACCTCCCCGCGTTCTCGTTCCCCGCACCGACCGATGTGTGCGACGAGCGCCTGGCGTTCCGGGTCGGTGACCTCGAGGCCGAGGTCCGATTCGTCCCCGGACACTCCAACTGCACCAGCGTCGTCTGGATTCCCGCGTTGCGCACGCTGTGCACGGCGGACTACTTGGTGTCGCCGGGACTCCCCTACTGCCGCTGGGAGCCCGCGCCCTTCGAAACCGCCATCGCGACCATGCGCCGCTGGACGGTGGACGAAGGCATCGAACGGATCGTCCCTGCGCACCACGACCTCATCGAGGGCCAGGCCAACATCCTGAACGCCCTCGACGCGGAGTCGAGGTACTTCGTGGCGATGCGGGCGGCCGTCCGGGATGGACTCGAGCGCGGCGACGACGAGCGGCATCTGTGTCGTTCAGCCATTGCCGCGGGCGCCGCGACACGAAGCCAGGACTACGGCGTCCGGGCGCATCAGGACCGAGACAACGCGCGTCGCGTGGTGCTCGAGATGCTCGCCACCTTCGACGCGTAGTCCGACGTTCCTCCGAAGCCCGGTTCACGGCCTGGGAACGAAGAAGGCCCCCGCGACGACCGAAAGGTCGACCGCGGGGGCCTTGTGTCTCCGAGCGGCAGAGTCACCGACCTCCTCCGGAGTCGGAGGTCCTCTGCGGCTCGATTCCTTGCGAACCTAGAAGTTCACTTCCAGCATGTTGGAGAGGTTCGACGACGACAGGTCGCGGTACCACAGCTGGTAGTAGTAGGTGTCGCCGGGGGCGATCACGGAACCACTCGGGGTGAAGGGCAACTCGGTCGGGACGTCGAAGCCGTAGCCCGTCGTCGACGTACCGGCGAAGTTCTCGAGATCACCAACCGCGTCGAAGCGGCCGATCGAGTCGAGGCCGGGGATGCCTTGCGTCGCAGCCGTCTGCGGAGCGTAGCGAGCCATCGGCTCGTCCAGGCACAGGATGCCGTTGTGCAGCGGGCCGGAAGCCGTACCGCTGGCGGAGACGAGGAAGAAGCCCCACGAAGCGACCGGACCCAGGAGCGGGCCACCGGAGGCGTCGATGTGCAGTCCACTGCCGAGACCCGTACCGAACGTCGCGGTCAAGCTGACCGAGGTGCCCATGTTGTGGTTGTTGGCGGGATCGCACTGGACGTTCGCGGTCGGGCAGGCGCCCGACGTGTTGGTGATGTTCAAGAGACCGTCGCCGGTCTCCTCACCATCGTTCCAGGTACCGACCTGAACAAGGTACGTATCACCGGCCACGAGGCCGACGAGATCGACCTGCGACAGGTAGTTGCCGCCACCGGTATCGATGTCGTCGTTGGACGCGACGCAGGTCGCGGTGCAGTCGGCACCGAGGTGCACGCTCAAGCGGCTGTCG
>JAJDEX010000371.1 GCA_029259575.1 Planctomycetota bacterium
CCCGCGAGCACTTGGCCGAGGCTCCTCCGCCGATTGGATGAGCCAGAGCACGAGGCCGAGGACCAGGGCGATGAGCAGGAACAGGTGGCTGAATCGCTTCGCTTTCATGTCGCGTCGAGTACGGAGTCAGATTGCGACGGCCACCGCTCGACCATGATACCGAATCGTACACGTCCGAGCACAAGTGCGCACTCGGCGCTCTAGGGGTCTACTACTTGCTCGCCTCCGCGTGTAGCCACCGCCACTCCCTGGAGAGGGCGTAGACGTCGGCATACAAGTCACGCTCAAGATGCAAGTGCCAAACGATCGGAAGACCGGTCGCCTCATCCTTACCACGACCTTCAGGGTTGGTGATACTTCGGTACATCAACCCATTCGGTATCTCTGGCGGCCTGATGACAAACCCCGACGGATTCGTAGGCCTTTCCAAGTAATCACCTTCAGCGCGCTTTTGCTCGAAGATTGACGCCTTCGTCTCATTCAACAGAGTCCGCACCTCGCTGGACGTCTTCACCAACTGCTGCTTACTCAAACCGGAGTACTTGGAGCGCATCTGCTCGTCGAATGGATCTGGCGCAACGTCCTTGTCGCCTTCCACAGTATCCACCGTTTGCGCATCTGTGATAAGACGAGGATGGGCTCGAAGTTCACTAGTTTCTTGGCCTGATAGCTCACCTTCATCGCGCACCTCTTCGGTGCCCGAGCCCCCCTCTGTCAGATAGGGCTCGATTGAAGGATCATCCCGGCTGGCGCGTACAAAGTACAGGACCACTCCAGAACTGAGTGCAGCTGCGAGAATGATGGCTAGTGTGGACTTGGTCATTGGTGTACTGCTGAGATCGGCGGATACGCTCACGGGCACTCAAGGTGCACGGAAATGAGTGATACTCCAGGGGACGCAGATTGTTGGCGACATCATGCATCAGTCCGCCCCCTAGTGAATAACACCTGGCCGGATCCTACGAAGGTGGGTGGTCTGGGCCAATGCGCGGCAAGCCGGAACCATCCAGGCTCTCGACTACGGGCAGCTTCCACTCGCCACCCCGCCTTCGCGCGTGTGCCTCTGAAACCGAGTCGCACACCACGCCCTGGTTTACCGCGAGCAGGCGCCGCACCAACTTAGGGCCATCGGCCATTGCAGGGTCCTCATCGGCGATTCCTGGGCCGAAGGGCGAGGCCTGCTGCAGCACTTGCTCTTGGTGACCCAGCACGTGGTGTTCGACTCGGTATCCCGCGACTCGGTATCCCGGCAGGGCATCCGGATGCGTCCGTGCTCCGTCCTCGCTGGCGTGACGCGAAGGCAGCTCCATGATTCTCACCCTGCAACATTCTGAGATATCAGATACCACAATAGGCAAACCGGGGGTAAGGTTCCGCTCCTTGTCCTCACTCCTCGCTTTCCACCACGGCTGAGCTGTTGCTCGCCCCTTGCCACTTTCTGGAGCCCTCTCATGTCTCTCTATGCTCGCCTTGGCGGTGAACCCGCCTTCCAGACTGCCGTCGACATCTTCTACCGCCGCATGCTCTCGGACGATCGCGTGGCTCGCTTCTTCGACGATGTCGACATGGAGGGGCAGATCGCGAAGCAGAAGGCTTTCCTCACCTTTGTCACGGGCGGTCCGGCCGAGTACACCGGGCAGGACATGCGCGCAGCCCACGCTGAACTGGTGAAGCTCGGCATCGCCGACGAGCACGTGGATGTCGTGATCGAACACCTGGGAGCCGTGCTCACCGAGCTCGGCGCCGACGCCAAGGACGTCGGGGAAGTCGCCGCCCTCGCCGAGAGCGTGCGCGATCAGGTGCTGGGGCGGTGAGTCGTCCCCAGTCCGACCGAGGTGCGAGCGTGCTGTCGCTCGGAGCCCAGGAGATCCCGCTGCTCGAAGGCGAGACCGTGCTCGAGGGCCTCGAACGCTCTGGCGTCGATGTCGCGAGCGGCTGCCGAGCGGGCACGTGCTGCAAGTGCATGTTGCGCGCCGACTCGCCGCCGCCGGAGAGTCAGAGCACGTTGCGGCCGACGCTGCGAGCACAAGGCTACTTCCTGGCTTGCCAGGCGCGACCCGAGGGGCGGCTCACCCTGCACTCCGCGGAGGCGCCGACCCCCGTGGACACCCGTGTCGAAGAGATCGAGCATGTTGCCGAAGGCGTCGCGCGCATCCTCCTGAGGCCCAGCACCCCGTTCCCGTTCCGGCCAGGTCAGTACCTGGACGTCCTGCATCCCGATGGACACGCGCGTAGCTATTCGATCGCCAGCCTGCCCTCGGACGGAGTGCTCGAGCTGCACGTGCGCGAGATCCCGAACGGACGGGTGAGCGGGTGGCTGCATGGGCGGGTCCAGGGCGATGACGTTCGCATTCGCGGTGCCTTCGGCCAGTGCTTCCACGTCGCGGACGACCCGAGGAAGAAGCTCCTGCTGGTCGGCGCGGGAACGGGCCTGGCTCCCCTGCTCGGGATCGCTCGCGATGCGCTGTCCCAAGGACATGCCGGTCCGATCGACCTGATCCATGGTGGGCTGGAACCCGGGCGGCTCTACCTACGCGAGGAGCTCTCACGCCTGGCCGAGCAGGCACCGCAGCTGCGCATTCACCACTGCGTGCTCCGCAGAGCCACCCAGCATGAGCACGAGGGTCAGCTCGACGAACTGGCCGTCCGCCTGGCCGGCCCCCTCGCGAGCGTTCGAGCGTTCCTGTGCGGAGACGGTGAGATCGTCCACAAGCTCCGGCGCAAGCTGTTCCTGGCCGGGATGCCTTCGGCCGAGATCCTTGCGGACCCGTTCCTTCCGGCTCCGGCCTGATGAATCCTGCTTGCTGGGCTCCTCTTGAGCCTTGCGGGTCTTGCGCGCCCGTTCCCCTTCAGGCCCTTGGGATCTGGGATACCCTGGGGCCACCATGCGAATCACGAAGCACACCGACTACGCGCTTCGCGTACTCCTGTACCTGGCCGCGCGCGACCATGCGCGCGTCACCTCGAAGGTGATCGCCGAGGCGCACGGGATCTCCTTGCATCACCTGCACAAGATCGTGCGAGCCCTCGCCGATTTGGAGCTCGTCCACCTGTATCGAGGCCCGACCGGGGGTATCGAGCTTGCCCAGGCCCCCGAGGCGATCTCGGTGGGTGCGGTCATGCGCGAACTCGACGACTTGGATGGTTTGATCGAGTGCTTCGATCGGGAAA
>JAJDEX010000372.1 GCA_029259575.1 Planctomycetota bacterium
GATGTTGGCCACGCTCACGACACCGGAGACCAAGGCTCCGCACCTGATTCGACAGGCGGAGAATGCCGACATGGTCCGCATCCCGGCGGGCGCGTCGGAGCAGGTGCGACTCGCTGGCAACGAGGGTGGCGTATCCGTCCGCGTGCGCGTCGTTCCGATCCTGGGCGGCGACAGCCCGACGACGACGTGCCTGGTGACGGCCACGCGCGGCGGCGTATCGGAGTCGCACGAAGAACTCGTCGTCTCGCGTACGTGGATCGAAACGTACCTGCCTGTTGGTGACGAGGCGCTCCTGCTCACGATCACGAACACGGGGACCGGCGACCTCGCTTGGGCAGACGGAGCCTCGATCGAATTGTGCGGGGTCGGACTCGCCGGCTTCGTGTCCCTGGACCTCGCGAAGCGCGCCGCCCTGTTGCTGGCCGCCGCACTCGCATTGGCCGCCGGATTGGGCGCGTGGGTCACGACGGGCAGCGCGACCGGCGTCGTGTTGTGTCTGGTGCTGTTGACGGGACAGTCGCAAGCCCTCGACGTGTTCGGATTGCACGCCGCATTCGAGAGCGCGGCCCAGGAACGACTGCCGCGCGACCTGGGTGTTCCGCCGTACGTCATCGCGCTCGCGCTCACGCTCCTGGGCCTCGCGCTGGGACGCCTCGGTTGGCACGGCAAGCGGGTGGACGCATGAGGACCCTGCACGTCGCGGGTTGGATCGCCGTCGTTCTGCTGCTGTGGCCCTGGTCCGCAGCCGAGGTCGACGCACGACCTTTCAGCCAACGCCTGACCGGCCCCTTCGCGTCCCTGGCCGCGGGGATGGAGTGGATCCGCTTCGAGCAGGCCTGGCGCGACGGGCGACCGGAGCGCGCCGCGGTCCACGCCGACCGCGCGCTCGAACTCGATCCGCTCTCCCCGCAAGGTTGGATCCGGCTGGGCGACCACTTCGTCTTCGAACGCGCCACGCCCGAGAACGAGCCGGACCCGGAGCAGCGCGTGCGTTGGATGCGCACGGGTCTCGACGTGTGGAAGACGGGGCAGGAGCGCTGCTCGGACCCGGGCGAGCTCGCGATGATGCGCGGCCGCACGCTGGCGATCTACGTGACGGAACTGGCGAAGTCCCCGGAATTCCCCTGGCCCGGCGGCGTACGCGCTGTTCGTGAAGAAGCTCGCGACGTCCTGCTGGAAGCCGAACGCATGGGGATGCGGGAGGCGCACATCGTACTGGCTGCGTTGCGGCGCCAGGTCCAGGACGAATGACCCGGCTGACGTGCTCGATCGGGGCCGCGGGTCGGAGAGCGGGTTGCTCCACCATCGTGTAGGATCCCGCCCGTGTTGATCGACGAACCGATCCTGACCGAGTACTTCGGCGACCTGGGTTACGCGGCTCCCTTCCTGTTCCTGGTCGGGGCCGGCGGCGGCTTACCGGTTCCCGAAGAGGTCACGATGGTCGCGTCGGGTTACCTGCTCTTCCGCCAGAAGGTCTCGTTCTTCCCGATCGTGATGACCTGTTGGATCGCCACGCTCCTGGGCGATTCGATCCCCTATTGGATCGGTCATCACTTCGGCAAGCGCGCGCTCGGATGGCGTTGGGTCGCCAAGGTGATCCACCCCGAACGCATCGCGCTGATCGAGGAACGCGTCGAGCAACACGGCAACTGGGCGATCTTCACCTGCCGCTTCCTGCCCGGCGTGCGCATGCCCGCATTCTTCACCGCGGGCACGGTCGGGATGCACTACGGTCGTTTCCTCCTGTTCGATGCGTTGGCGGCGTGCGTGATGGTTCCCGCGTACATCCTGTTGGGGCGCGGATTCGGCGAGAACATCGCCTGGATCGAGACGCGGATCGAGGACTCGTCCGAATACCTGGGCCTGGCGCTCCTGATCGTCCTGGCGGCGGTCGGCGTCCGCTTCCTGGTGCATCGTCGTGAGAAGCAGGTCGCCAGCTTGGCCAAGACGGGGCCCGGGGCGCCCGAAACGGCGGCTCCGGCCGATCCGGAGAAGCCCGAAATCCCGGGCGATTCGGCCTGAGGGCCCTCCCCAGGTTGACCTCCTGGGAAGGCTCCCTAGAATCCTAGGCCCAAAACCGCGGCGGAGCCTGCCTGTCCAGGCGCCGTCGGAGGGTCGGAGCTCGGATCCGCCCCGTTTCCAGGGCAGCGCCACTCGGCGCCGTGCCCGACTTCCAGTTCACCGAGCCGCAACGTTTCCGACTTCCCGGAACGCAGGCTCCTCTCGTCCCCACAGAGATGACCGACTCCGCACTCTACATCGCCATCGGCGCCTCCCTGGCCGCCCTCGTCTTCGCGTTCTTCAAGTACCAGCAGATCATGCGCTGGGACCAAGGCAGCGAGAAGATGATCGACATCAGCAAGCAGATCCAGGACGGCGCCGCCGCCTTCCTGAAAGCTGAGTACAAGTGGCTGGCGGTCTTCGTCGTCGTGGTGGGCGCTGCGATCGCCTCCGCCGGCAAGTTCGACGGCCTCGGTCCGAAGACGGCCATCGCGTTCGTCTGTGGCGCGATCGCGTCGGGCCTCGCGGGCTGGATCGGCATGCACACCGCGACGCGCGCTGCCGTCCGCACGACCCAGGCGGCATCGAAGTCGCTGCAGGACGCGCTGACGGTCTCGTTCGCTTCGGGCACCGTGATGGGCATGTGCGTCGTGGGCCTCGGCCTGCTCGGCGTCGCCGTCTTCACCATGATCTACGGTGGCGACGCGATCGGAACGGACAACCTGAACCAGGTTCTCGGCTTCTCGTTCGGTGCCAGCTCGATCGCGCTCTTCGCGCGCGTCGGCGGCGGCATCTTCACGAAGGCCGCCGACGTCGGCGCCGACCTGGTCGGCAAGGTCGAGGCGGGCATCCCCGAGGACGCCCCCCGCAACCCGGGCACGATCGCGGACAACGTAGGTGACAACGTCGGCGACGTGGCTGGCATGGGCGCGGACCTGTTCGAGTCGTACGTCGGCTCGATCATCGCGGCCATGACCCTCGGCGCGGTCGGCTACTCGACCTCCCAGGGCATGATCCTGCTGCCGATCGTCGTTTCGGCCCTCGGCATCATCGCCTCGGCGCTCGGCACGTTCGTGGTCAAATCGAACGACGAGCACGGCCTGCACAAGGCCCTCTTCCGCGGAATGATCGTCTCCTCCCTGTTGGTCGTCGGCATCGCCTGGTGGCTGACCATGGGTGGCGGAATGACCGGCCTTCCCGAGGAACTCGCGAACGGCAACGCTTCGGGCAAGGCCCTCTTCGTTTCGATCATCGCCGGTCTCTTCGCCGGCGTGCTGATCGGCAAGGTCACCGAGTACTACACCGCGATGGAGGCCAAGCCGGCCCAGTACATCGCCAAGCAGTCGAACACCGGCCCGGCGACGAACATCATCCACGGCCTCGCGACCGGCATGGAGTCGGTGGCGCTGCCCGTGCTGCTCATCTGCGGCGCGATCTACCTGTCTTTCGACATGGCCGGCGTCTACGGCGTCGCGATCAGTGCGGTCGGCATGCTCTCGACCTTGGGCATCAGCCTCGGCGTCGACGCGTACGGCCCGGTCGCGGACAACGCGGGTGGCATGGCCGAGATGGCGGGCCTGCCCGAGGAAGTTCGCCAGCGCACCGATGCGCTCGACGCGGTCGGCAACACGACGGCGGCGATCGGCAAGGGCTTCGCGATCGGCTCGGCGGCACTCACCGCTCTCGCTCTGTTCAGCGCGTTCACCTTGATCGCCAAGAACAAGCTGGGTGATGCGTTCAGCCTCGAGTTGACCAACCCGACCGTCATGATCGGCATGCTGGTCGGCGGCTTCCTGCCCTTCCTGTTCAGCGCCATGACCATGCGCGCGGTCGGCAAGGCCGCCAACGAGATGGTCGAGGAGATTCGCCGCCAGTTCCGCGAGATCCCCGGCATCCTCGAGGGCACCGGCAAGCCGGACGCCGCTCGCTGTGTCGCGATCTCGACGGCCGGCTCCCTCAAGCAGATGATCCTGCCCGGCGCGCTTGCGATCGCGGCTCCGATC
>JAJDEX010000373.1 GCA_029259575.1 Planctomycetota bacterium
CGTCGGGGCCGTCGAGGGCCTCGATGTGCAAGCCGCTGCCCACGCCGGATCCGACGCTCGAGGTGTCGAGCTTGACGTAGTTGCCTTCGTGGTGATTGCTGGCGGGGTCGCACGCCACGACGATCGGGCCGCCGGGCGTATTGCACACCGCGTCGACGGTGTACGTCTCGTTGCCCAGGAGCCCCGAGAACGTCCCGCCGCAAATGGTGAAGAAGTTGCCGTTCACCTCGCCCTGAACGCGGAGTCGGTCGCCGACCACGAAGCTGCCGAGGCTCGAGGTGGGGAGGTAGGTGCCTCCGTTGTCCGCTTGGAAGACGACGCACTGCCCGAGCGTGTCGTCGACCAGGACGCCGCACTCGTCGAACGCGAATTGCGCCGAGGCGCCGCTGATCAAGGCCGCCGCGGCCAGAAGGAAGGATGCCGGTCGTTGGATCGTGAACTTCATGAGGGTTTCAAGGGGTACAGGATTCGTGTGGCTGGGGGCTGCACCCTAGTCGACGGATCTGAGATCGGCCGGGTCCACTCTGTTCAGCCTGCGTTGCCGTTCTGTGTCGATCCTGTGTTGGGCGGTCCCACCGGCAGACCCCAAGCATTCTTGGGTTGGACCTCGGCACGGCCCAGCACCTGTTGCACCACGCGACCCGCGACGTCCGTCAAGCGGAAGTCGCGCCCTTGGCTGCGGTGCGTCAAACGCTCGTGATCGATGCCCAGGGTATGCAGAAGCGTGGCTTGCACGTCGTTGACGTGGACCTCGTCCTGGACCGTGGCCCAGCCCCATTCGTCGGTGACGCCGTGCGTGACGCCGCCTTGCACGCCACCTCCGGCCATCCACATCGAACCGAGTCGGTTGTTGTGATCACGACCGTATGAATTCTTGGAGAAGCGGCCTTCGCAATAGGGCGTGCGCCCGAATTCTCCGGCGAACACGACCACCGTCTCCTCGAGCAACCCGCGCTCGTGCAGGTCGTCCAGGAACGCGGCGATGGGTTTGTCGGTCTGTTTGGTCTTCGTCTCGATCGCCTTGGGCATGTTCTCGTGATGGTCCCAGCCGGAGTCGATCATCTGGACGAAGCGTACGCCGCGCTCGAGCAGGCGTCGGGCCAGCACGCAGTTGCGGGCGAAACTGCCGTCCTTGCGGTCGGCGCCGTAGGCCTCGAGCAATTCGTCCTTCTCGTTCTTCAGGTCCACCAGGTCGGGCACGGACAGCTGCATCCGCGCGGCCTTCTCGTACGCCGAGATGCGTGTGTGAACGGACGGGTCGCCCGTGCGCTCGGCCTCGATCTCGTTGAGCTTCTCGAGGCCCTCGAGCATGCCGTCCCGACTCTCAAGGGCACCCTTGGGCGGATTGACGTAGAGCACGGGGTCGCCCTTGGACCGGAACTGCACGCCCTGGTGCTTGCCGGGCAGGAATCCGGGACCCCACATGCGCGAGTTGACGGCGCTCGCGTCCTGGCGGCCCGAGAGCATGACGACGAACTCGGGCAGGTCCTTGGTGTCCGACCCCAGGCCGTACGTGACCCACGAACCCATCGACGGCCGACCGAGGACTTGCGTGCCGGTGAAGAAGCTGACGTTCGCGCGCTCGTGCACGACGCTGTCGGTCGTCATCGTGCGGATGATCGCCAGCTTGTCCGCGTGGCGCTTCAGTTCCTTCACGTGGTTCGACATGCGCTGGCCGCTGTGGCCGCAACTCTCGAACTCGGCGACGGCACCGACCACGGGCAGAGCGCCCTGGCGGCTGGTGACCGTCGTGATCTGGCCGGTGGCGAGCAGCGAGGCGGGCAGATCCTCGCCGTGACGTTCCTGCAACAGCGGCTTCTCGTCGAACAGTTCGAACTGCGAGAGCCCGCCCAGCGCATAGATCACGACCACGCGTTTGGCGGTCGCCGGGTGATGCATACCGGTGGCGGCGGGAAGGTGCGCGGTCTCGTCGCCCTGGGCGAACAACGAGCGTGCGGTCAGGCCGCCGAGGCTCAAGTAGCCGCCGCCCAACAGGGCGTTGCGCAGCAGCAGGCGCCGATGCATCGACACCGGGGACGGGACCGTGGATTCGGGTTCGTGGGAGGTCATGGTCAGTTCCTGTGCAGCACGGTGTCGAGGTTGAGCAGCATCTGACCGACGGCGGCCCAGGGTGCGAGCGTCTCGGGTTCGGCGTCCTTCAGATCCTCGGGCAGCTTCTTCGAGCCGACCTTCAGGTAGCGTTTCGCATCGCGCTCGTTCTCCTTCCAATGTTCGCGCTGGTCGTTCAGGACCTGCAACAGGATGGTGAGTTCGGCATTGTCGGGCATGCGCGAGGTCGCCAAGCGGTAGCCATAGGCCAGGCGCGCGCCGTCGTTGACGCCGCCCTCCTGCAACATGCGCAGGCCGAGTTGGCGGCCGGCCTCGATGAAGACCGGGTCGTTCAGCAGCACCAGCGCCTGCAGCGGCGTGTTCGTCTCGATGCGCTCGACCGAACACACGACGCGTGACGGTGCGTCGAAGACGGCGAACGAGGGATAGAGCATCGAACGGCGCCAGAAGACGTAGAGGCCACGGCGATACAGGTCATCGCCCTTGGACGTGCGATACGCTCCGCCGCCGCTGCCGACGTTGTCCCACAAACCCGCGGGTTGGTAGGGCTTGACGCTCGGGCCGCCGAGCTTCTCGACCAGCAGCCCGGAGACGGCGAGTGCATTGTCGCGGACCTCTTCGGCGGCCAGGCGAACGCGCGGCATGCCCGCCAGCAACGAACCCGTCGGATCGACGGCCTGCACCTCGGGTCGCACCTTGCACGATTGACGGTAGGTCGCCGAGGTGACGATCGTCTTGTGCAGGGCGCGCACGTCCCAACCGCTCTCGACGAACGTCGTGCTGAGCCAGTCGAGCAGGTGGGGGTGGGTCGGCGGCGCTCCACGAACGCCGAGGTCGCCCGGCGTGGCGATCAGGCCGCGCCCGAAGTGTTGCGCCCAGAACCGGTCGACCGTGACGCGCGCCGTCAGCGGGTTCTCCGGTGCGACGAGCCAGCGTGCGAGGTCCAGACGATCGGGCGTGCCCTCGGCCTGGAGCGGAGGTAGCACGGCGGGCGTGTGGGGTTCGACGACGCCGGCGGGTTGGTCCCACGCGCCGCGCGTCAGGAGCCGAGTCGTGCGCGGGCGGTCGTCGTTCATGACCATGACGTCCGGCGAACGACCATAGATGGTCAGACGCTCGCCACGCAGGCGGGCGCGCTCGAGCCAGCGCTCCTCGACCTCGGGCAGCGCGCGTTCGCGGAAGAAGCGGCGCAGATCGTCGCGTCGCGCGGCCACCGGATCCGGCAGGACGACCGACGCCCATTCGGGTTCGACCTCGGACGGGATCTCCGCCGTGAGCGAGGTCTGGTGCGCGCCAGGGTCCGGCAGCGAACGCGTCGGGCCGACCAGGGCGTCATCCAATTCGCGAATCGCACGCGCAGCCGCCAGGGTCAGGACGTCCTCGCCCACGACATCGAAGCGCACGTTCAGTCGCGTCGTGCTGGAGCGCGTCGCGACCTTCAACACCAGTTCGTGCTCGCCCGGCTTCAAGTCGAACGTGAACGCCTGGTTCAAGCGATAGGGGGCGCGTTCGTATCGGTCGGGATCCTTGGGGTCGGGGTCGAAGTCCGGGTCGGTGGGGCCGAACCCGAAGTCGCCGAAGCCCTGGCCGGACGAGGTCGCGTGTTCGTCCTTGGGAGCCGGGGGCGGGACCGGACGTTCGTGAATGCGCTCGCCGTCGAGCCAGGCGACGAGTCCTTCGCCACCGTCCACCCACAGTCGCACGCGGCGAGGCCGGTCGACCTCGAGCTTCCGCATGAGGTACCAGGCAGAGTTCTTCCCCGAGATGCGCGCGCCCATGCCGTCGCGCCAATCCTTCATCTCGGTCCACTTGAGGACGTTGCTGCGAGACCCGCGCTTGCCGAACGGAAGTCCTTCGTTCTCGGGCGGACCGTCCTCGTCCTCGCCGGCCCGGTCCTCCTCCTCTTCCTCATCGTCGTCCGTTGCTTCGTCCTCGTCCGATTCGTCCGTGGACCGCATGGAGTCGCCGTCCGCCTGTTCGATGTCGGACTTCGGCTCGGAGTCCTGGCCCTCCGCATTCGCAGTGGCCCCCTTCGTGGTCGTCGCCTTCGTGGTGGCGATCACCTTCGCGCCGGGCTTGGCATCCATGGCCTTGGTCGCAGGGGACTCCTGCGCGTCCGCGTTGCCATCGTCCTTGGACTTCTTGGCGAGCTTCGGCTTCTTGTACGACGCATCCAGGTCGACGCCATCGGCGATCGACTCCTCCGGTTCCCAGGCCTTGGCCAAGGCCTTGGTGGGATCGTGTTCGGGGAACGGACCGAGGGCCTGCCACGACTTCATCTCGATCGGGATCAACCGCTCACGAACGGCGACGTCGCCCGTCATCGACAAACGAAAGCGACCCAGCGTGTCCCGCGCCCGTCGCGCTCCGGAGTTCTGCACGGCGATCCGCAGGATGGAGTTGGCGTTCAGGTCGATCGGCTCCGTCGGCACGAAGATCGCTTCGTGCGCTTCGGTCACCTCCTCGGCGAACAAGGTCCAGGAGCGATCCTCCCCGCCGTCGACGGCGCGATCGGCGGTGCTGTAACGATCGATCGAGGCGTCGTCCTCGCCGCGCGCGAAGTCGACGCGATCCCCGCGGTCGCCCGAGGCTTCGGTGCAGACGTAGACCTCCAACTCGCCGAGCGAGAACGTGCCACGCTCGGAGCGTCCGGAGCCGCCGCGTGGAAGGGACGCATCCGGCAGGACCTCCAAGCGCAGCGCCTGGATCTGAGTCTTGCCGGGTCGCAGAATCA
Organism: Planctomycetota bacterium; assembly: GCA_029259575.1. Lineage (GTDB taxonomy): Bacteria > Planctomycetota > UBA1135 > UBA1135 > JAJDEX01. The sequence goes on from JAJDEX010000373.1 coordinate 4,805, forward strand.
AGTTGTACGTGTCGCTGCCGGGGTTCCAGCCTTCGGCGAGGACCGAGCCGTCGTCCTGGATCGTCAGCTGCGCGCCACCGAGCGACATCATGCTCGAGGGCTCGAGCACGGTCCAGGCGGGCGTCGTGTGGGCGCGTTCGCTCTGGGCTTCGCACCAGGCGTCGAACGCCGCATCCCACTCTTGGTGATCGCCGTCGAGCTCGGCGTCCAGTTCGGCCAAACGCGCTTCGACCTGGGTCAGGCGCGGGCCGTCCTCGCCGATCGGCAGGTGCAGCACCGGGCGCGTATTGCCGAAGCTGCGGCCGACGTCGCGTTCGGACGCGTGGTTGAAGAACGCGAAGAGGCCGAAGTACTCCTCCTGCGAGATCGGGTCGTACTTGTGGTCGTGGCACTGGGCGCAACCGACGGTCAACCCCAGGAACGCGGTCCCGACCGTGTTCGCGCGATCGACGACGTAGGCGTGGCGGTACTCGTCCTCGAGCACGCCCGACTTCGTGAAGATCGGGTGGTTGCGCAGGAACCCGGTCGCGATCTTCTGCTCCGTTCCCGCGTCCGGGATGAGGTCGCCGGCCACCTGCTCGGTGATGAACTGGTCGAAGGGTTTGCCGCTGCGGAAGGACTCGATCACGTACTCGCGCCAGCGCCACATCTCACGCGTGCCGTCCTTCGCGTCACCGTTGGAATCGGCATAGCGTGCGATGTCCAACCACGAACGCGCCTGTCGTTCGGCGTAGCGGTCCGAGGCCAGCAGGCGATCGACGGCCTTGGCGTAGGCCTCTTCGGACGGATCGGCGAGGAACGCATCCAGCTCCTCCGGACTCGGCGGGAGGCCCGTCAGGTCCAGCGTGACGCGCCGCAACAACGTGATCGCATCCGCCTCGGGGGAAGGCTCGAGACCTTCGCCACGCATGCGCGCCAGCACGAACGCGTCCAGGTCGCCTCGGACCCAGGACCCGTCGACCGCGTTCTCGAGAACGGGGGCGGCCGGTCTCGTGATCGGCTCGAAGGCCCAGTGCGAGGCGAACGGCGCGCCGCCTGCGATCCAGCGTTCGAGGGTCCGCTTGTTCTCCTTCGTCAACTGTCGCTGGGCATCCGACGGCGGCATCGGGTCGTCCGCATCGAGGATGCGCGTCCAGAGTTCGCTCGCTTCCAGGTCGCCGGCGGTGACCGCGCGCCAGCCCCCGTGGTCCCCGAACAATCCCTCCTTCTGGTCGAGGCGCAGGTTCGCCTGGCGCACGGCGCTGTCCGGTCCGTGACAATCGAAACAGACCTCGGCGAGGATCGGACGAACGTCCCGCGCGTAGTCGGGCACCTCGGACGACGGAGCCGTCGCGTCCTGGACGTCCCGCGCAGGGAGGGGATCCGCAAACGGCAGGTTGGACAGGAGCACCAGCGAAGGAGCGAGGAGCAGGAGCTTCATGGTTCCGTTCTAGCACCTCCCCGCCAGGAGTGCTGGTCCTGTGTAAGAGGGTCCACAAAACGAGGCGGACGCCGTAATCCCTTGCGCTGTCCCACGCTGCGGTCCGACGCGCCGCCTGCTCGCGCTGGGTGGTTCGGCAGCCCAGGACACCCATCCGGAGCGCTCTCCCGAAGTTCACCTCGGCGGAGGTGAACTCACGTGTCCCACATCGTTCAACGGGCGCACGTCGAGCCGTCTTCGCCGAAAGGAAACAAAGAGGACCATCGCCAAAGGCCGCGTCCCCCCGCACAATACCGCCCCCAATCCGATCCAGAACCATCATGAAACGCGCGATTCTCCTCTCCGCGGCCACCTGCGCCGTCCTCTCCCTTCCGACCGTGGCCCTCTCCAGCATCCTCGACGAGGTCACGCTGGCGAACACGCCCAAGGAAGGTTCGACCTTCACCAAGACGCTCGTTTCCGAGCTGAACATGGAACTCGTGGACATGGACCTGCGGGTCCTCGTCAACGGGGAAGAGCAAGACGTCGGTGCGAACGACATCGAGGTCAAGATCACCTCGAGCGACTCCTTCACCATGTCCGAGTCGATCCTCGGCATGGACGGGGACCGCATCACGGGCGTGTCGCGCAAGTACGAGGAACTCGCATCCGCACAGGGCCAGGACTTCACGGGGCCCGATGGCGAGTCCCAGAGCGACGACAAGGAGAAAGAGTCGTTGCTCGAGGGCAAGACCATCACCTTCAAGTGGGACGCCGATGACGACTCCTGGGGCGCGGCTTGGGGCGAGGACGAGGACGGCGACGCCGAACTCCTCGAGGACCTCGAAGCCGACTCCTCCCTGGGTTGGCTGTTGCCGGGCAACCCCATCGAAGTGGGCGGATCGTGGGAACTCGGCGTCGACGAGTTCAACCGCACGATGGATCCCTTCGGCAAGCTGCACTGGGAGGAGAAGGACCCCGAGCAGGAGTTGTTCAACGAAGCGTTCGAGGAGGGCCTCGAAGTGTCCGAGTTCACCGCGACGCTCAAGAGCGTCGAGGACGGCGTCGCGACGATCACGTTCGTCGTCGAAGCGGCCACCAGCTTCGAGATGACTCCCGAACTCGGTGACGAGGCCCCCGAGAACTTCGAGATGTCCAACTCCTTCGAGTTCGGTTTCGAGCTGGAAGGCACCCTGACCTGGAACATGGAAGCTCACCACGCCATCGCGCTCAGCATCGAAGGTGACGTGATCCGCGAGGACACGATGGAGCAGAGTGGTTCCGGCGAGATGGAGTTCGAGGTCACCCAGATCCAGTCGTTCGAGGGCACGTACAGCCTCGAGCTGACCATCGAGTGAGCCGAGCGGACGAACCCGATCGGCCGGGCGGTGGAGACGACTCCACGGCCAGGTCGAAGCCCGCAGGTGCGCTCGCCGCACTCCTCGGGCTCATCGGGGCGATGACGATCACCGTCTGGGTGGCCGTCG
>JAJDEX010000374.1 GCA_029259575.1 Planctomycetota bacterium
AGGACGTGAAGGCGGTAGTAGAGGTCCTCGCGGAAGCGTCCGGCGGCCACCTCGGCGGCCAGGTCGCGGTTCGTCGAGGCGATGATGCGCACGTCGACCTTGAGGCTGTTCTGACCGCCGACGCGCTCGAACTCCTCTTCCTGCAGCACGCGCAGCAGCTTGGCCTGTATCTGGGGCGAGATCTCACCGATCTCGTCCAGCAGCAACGTGCCGCCATCGGCCAGCTCGAAGCGACCCATGCGCGACTTGTGCGCACCGGTGAACGCGCCGCGCTCGTGGCCGAACAGCTCGGACTCGAGCAACGTCTCGGACAAGGCCGCGCAGTTGACGCGGACGAACGGGCCGTCCGAGCGTTGGCTGCACTGGTGGATGTATTGCGCGACGCGCTCCTTGCCGGTGCCGCTCTCGCCCGTGATCAACACGGTGCCTTTCGAGCTCGAGATGCGTGCGGCGGAGCGCAACAGCTCGACCATGCGCATCGACTCGGCGACGATGGTGGAGCCGTGCTGGCCGCTGGCCTCGGCGCGCAGGTACGCGTTCTCGTTCTGCAGGCGTGCGTTGCGCAGGACCTTCTCGAGCGTCAACTCGAGGGCCTCCGGCGAGCAGGGTTTCAGCAGGAAGTCGCGCGCGCCGTGGCGCATCGCATCGACCGCGGTCTCGACCGTGCCGTGCGCCGTGACGACGATGGTCGGCATGCCGGGGCAACGCTCTTCGATGGCTTGCACCAGTTGAAGACCGTCCATGCCAGGCATGCGCAGGTCGGTGAGGATCAGATCCGGCCGTTCGTTCTCGAGGTGCTCGAGCGCGGAGGCCGCGCTTTCACAGGCTCGTACCTGGTAACCCAGCGTGCGGCTGGCTTCGACCAAGAACTCACGGGACAGTGCGTCGTCATCGACGACGAAGAGGCTCGCTTGGGACATCACTTGTTGCTTTCGAGGTGGGGAATCCGGATCTGAACGCGGGCGCCGCCCAGCGGAGAGGTGGTCTCACCGAGGGTGAACTCGCCGCCGTGCAGGCTTGCAATCGTGTGGACCAACGCGAGCCCGAGGCCGGTGCCTTCGGCGCGCGTGGTGAAGAAGGGTTCGGTCACGCGCGCGGCGAGCTCGGCCGGGATGCCCGGGCCAGCGTCGTCGACGGTGAAGGTGACGCCGTCGTCGGCGCTCGTGACGGACAGCTCGACGCGCCCACCATCGGTCTGCGCCTGCATCGCGTTGGCGAGCAGGTTGCGCAGCGCCTGGCGGAGCTCGAGGCGATCGACGTGCACGACAGCCTGGCTGTCTCCGTGCACTTCGAGTTCGAAGTTCTGAGCGTGGCCTTCGCGCTCGGCGTCGGTGCGCGCGATCTCCAGCGCTTCGTGCGCCAGTTCGTGCGCGTTGACCGTTTCGAGCGCGAGGCGCTCGGGGTGTGCCAAGGCCAGCGTCGACGTGATGATCGCGTCGACCTCGCCGGAACCCTGCACGATCTTGCTGGCCCACTTGGCGGCCGTGGTGTCGCCGTCGAGCTCGCGCAGCAAAAGGCCAGCGAAACCGCGGATCGCATTCATGGGGTTGCGGATCTCGTGGGCGATGCCGCCGGCCATCGTGCCGAGGGCCGCCATCTTGGACTGCTGGTGCAGGCGCTCGGTGACGCGCGTCAGTTGCGTGCGGTCGTCCAGGACGAGCACGTTGCCGAGCGGTTGGTCCTGGTCGACCCACACGGCGGCCGTGCGCGTGGCGACGACGCGACGCGTACCATCGGCCGCGGTGCGCTCGATCGCGGTGTCCTGCGTCGCGTTCGACAGTTCCGCGAAGACGTCCATGTTCGAAGCGTCGTCGCCCAGGAGTTCACGGGCGACGCCGTTGACCTCGACCACGTTGCCGTCCGCGTCGGACACCAGCACTCCGGTGGGGAGCGCGGCGAGCACGGCCTGCAGGTGGGCGTTGGCGTGATCGAGTTCCTCGACCTTGATCTGCAGCTCCGCTTCCATACGGGCCGCGCGGGTCGTCAGATCGGCGTGCGCGCTCTGCAGGTCGGTGAGAACCTGCGTGAACGAGCCGATGGCGGCCTCGACGCTGATCGCGTCGTGCTGGAGCGTCTCGGACATCAGTTGTTCCTTCCGTTCGAACGGGAAAGCTCGATGCGCACTTCGATCATGCGCTTGTCCTGGTTGGCCCAGCGCTGGAAGTCGCCCGCGTCGTCGTCGGCAGCGACGAGCTCGAGCTCGGCCAGCGCCTCCGCGTCACGACCCAAGCCGCTGAACGCGCGCGCCATCCAGTAGCGCGACTCGCTGGTCGCCTCGATGGTCTGCAGCAGGGACTCGGCGTCCGTGAAGCGACGCGCGGTGATCATCAGGCGTGCTTGGCGCAGCGCGTCGATCGAGTAGCCCTCGGACTCCTGCGGCGTCGCTTGCACCGGGGCGGGACCGCCGAGGGCGACCATCGTGCGCGACTCGTTCGACATGCCGGTCGCATGCGGGTCGTTCGCGATGCGGTTCATGGCGACGCGGTCCAGGTTGTCGAGCTCGCCCTGGAGGCGGGCGACGTCCTGGCGCAGGTCGTCGATGTGCAGATCACGCTCCTGCGTGGCGGCGAGCGGCGCGTCGGTCGCGTTCAGCAGTTGCTGCACGGCACCGGGCTTGCGCGCTTCGATGTCCTCACGGACACCGGCGAGCTCTTCGATCGCGATGACCGTCCGGTTGAGACCGACGAACAGATCGTCGTCCTGACCGATGACGGCCGGAACCGTCAGTCCGCCGGCCAGAAGAACACAGAGAGTTTGGTGGTGTTTCAGCATCACAGGTTGCCCTTGAGAGCCTCGATGGCTTCGTTCCAGTGACCAGCGCGCTCGTGGATGTCCGCGGCGAGGCGGTACAACTGGCGACGGTTGGCTTCGATCTTGAATTCGGTGACAGCACGACGCAGGACGTCGAAGCTGGTGGCGCGCATGTCGTGACCTTCCAGCGCCGTCGCGTAAGCCAGGATCATCTCGAGTCGTTGCGCGGGCTCGAGTCGCTCGCGTTGGACGAACAGGCGGCCGAGCGCATTGACGGCTTGACCGAACTGGCGGTGATCCAGGAGGTCCAACGCACGCGTCAGCTCCTGGTCCAGGTCGAAGTGCGTGACGACTTCGCCGCCCAGCTCCAGACGCATCTCCGCGACGTTCTTCAGGTCGACCAGACTGTCGCCGTGGCCTTCGTTCTGCGCCATGCGGTGGATGAACAGCACGGCCAGTTCGTGATCGCCGTCGAGGGCCTCGAGCGCGGCGTTGCGCAGGACCTCGGCGCGCTCGTCGCCGGTCAGGTTCTCGGCGTAGCGCAACCAAGCGGTCGATGCGTCGCCGTGTCGTCCGGCGCGCGAGAAGGCCAGCGGGCGGATCGCGTTGACCTCGGGGTCACGGTCGGCCATCGGGCTGTAGCTCTGCGCCAGGTCCAGCGACTGCATCGCGTGCATCGGATCGGCGTCGAGCGTCTGCGCGAGCGCACGGACCAGAAGGCGCGTGCGGCGCACGTGGTTCTCGCGCGTCGGGTGGTTGCGGTCCAGGACGTCGAGCGTGGCGATGGCCTTTACGGCCTGCTCGCGCATCGCGGACGGATCATTGAGGCCTTCCCCGACGTGGCACAGCGCACGCGCCAGTTCGAGCAAGGCCGTCGGGCGGTACGTGTGAACGGTGGCGTCCATGTCGGCGAGCTGGCTGAAGCGCAGCGCGGCGTCGGCCCAGCGGCCTTGAGCGGACAGGAGTCGTCCGGCGCGCAGCAGCGCGTCGGGCACCAGGTCGCTGGTCGGGTACTCGTCGGCGATGCGGATGAACGCGGCGACGGCCTGGGCGTAGAACGCGGGGCCGAGCTTCTCTTGCGCGTCACCGAGCCACATCTCGAGCCGCGGCGCGTCGACCTGGTCGGCGTTGGAACGCAGCACGCGCTCGAAACCGAGCACGGCGTTGACGAGCAACTCCTCACGCGTCGGAATGGCAGGGACGTCCTCGCGGATGCGAATCTCGGTCGCGGTGACCCGTGCGCGCATTCCGGCGCTGCCCAGGATCCAGCGAATCGCATCGCGGGTGGGACGGCGCACCAGAAAGGCGTCGACCGGGCGGTTGCCGGAGATCTGATCGGCGCCGACGACCACCAGGTCGAGCTTCTCCGCGATGCCGCGGATGATGTCGAGGGCGGGCGCCTCTTCGGCGCGCACCGTGACGGTCGGATCGTTGCCCAGGTCGTGCACCTCGACGGTGAAACGACCCGGTTGGGCTTTCTGGCCGAACGCGACGCCGGTGAGCGCGAGTGCGATGAGGAGTGTGCGGAACATCAGACGTCCTCCCGGATCTCGAGACCCTCGAGGTAGTAGCTGCGCGCGATCAGCAGTTCGGCTTCCGCGACCTGTCCGGCTTCGAGCGACGCGCGGTCCTGGTTCGCCAGAAGGCGTTGCAGGCCACGGCGCGCGTCCTCGAACTCGGCGTTCTCGAGGCGACGGCGAGCCAGCTCCAGCGCGGTGCGGCTCATGCTCGGAACGGACACCGGGTCTTGGGTCTCGACTTCGATGTCGAACGGACCGGGCATGACCTCGACGATGGGATCCGGCTGGATCGGCGCGGAGCTCTTCGTGTTCGCGTTCTGGATGAGCGCTTCGTTGACCGAGCCGCTGACGTGGGCGAGCGTCTGGCGGAATTCGTCGCCAGCGCGCCAGGCGAAGAAGACCATCG
>JAJDEX010000375.1 GCA_029259575.1 Planctomycetota bacterium
CTGGACTACTACGGTTCGGAAGGCGCCTTGATCGAGGCGTTCGCACGCTACGCCGACCGCGTTCACCCCGAGGGCCTGTTGGTGCTCGGCCGCGACGTTCCCGGTTCGGTCGAGGTCGCCGCGCGCTGTGACACCTGGCGATTGGGGCGCGAGTTCGACGTCGACCTGTGTTCGGAGGATCAGGGTCGATTCGAGATGCGCGTGCGCGGACCCGGTTGGGCCACGCCCGCCTTCCGCCTCGCGGTGCCGGGCCAGTTCAACGTCGACAACGCGGCCTGCGCGATCGCGCTGGTCGTCGGGCTCGAGGCCCTGCGCGGCGAGGTCGACCTGCACGAAGCCGCCACGCACGCCGTGCGCGGACTCGCGTTGTTTCGGGGGGCTGCGCGGCGCTTCGAAGCTTGGGGTCATCATGACGGCATCGACCTCGTCCACGACTACGCCCACCACCCGACCGAGGTCGGCGTGACGCTCGAGGCAGCCCGGCGCGTGTTCCCGGGCCGTCCCGTACACGTCCTCTTCCAACCTCATCAGCACAGTCGAACCGCCCGGTTCATGGAGGACTTCGTCGAGGTCCTGCGCGGCGCGGATCGTGTCGTGATCGCCGACGTCTACGGGGCGCGGCGCGTGATCGATCGCCAGATCGCCGGCGCGGAGGAACTGGTCCTGCGCCTGCGGCGTGCCGGCGTGGATGCGGTGGAAGGTGGAGACCTGGACGCCTCGGTCGGCGCCTTCGTCGACGGGCTTCCGCAGGGTGGTGGACAGACCCGAAACGTGGGAGCCGCAGCCCTGATCATGGGCGCAGGAGACATCGATGGCATCCGTGGACAGCTCTCCGAGCGCTTGGCCCTGCGCGGCCCTGCGCGACGCTGATCTCGCCCGTCGTACGACCTTGCGCGTCGGGGGGCAAGCCGAATGGCTGCTCGAACCCGCGACGCCCGAGGAGTTCCAGGACGCGTGGCGCGCCGCCCGCGAACGTGGGTTCGTGCCGCGACTGTTGGGCGGTGGCGCGAACCTGGTCGTCGACGACGGCGTCCTGCCGGGCGTCGTGATCGCGACCGATCGCATGCGCCGCATCTTCCGTCCGTTCCCCGAGGTGTCGGGCGAAGAAGCGCTGAACAGCGAGACCCCGCGCGGCGAGATGGTGCAACGCGACCCGGCCGAGGATCCGCGCCTCGTCTGTTGGGCGGGAGCCACCATGCCCGCATTGTTGCGGTCGGCGCGCGAGCTCGGCTACTCCGGACTCGAGGGCATCGTCGGCGTTCCCGGCCAAGTCGGGGGCGGGGTGGCGATGAACGCGGGTGGCAAGTGGGGCGACATGTGGGATTGCATCGAGCTGGTGCGTGTGGGGAACGACGACGGGTCGTTCGTCGACATCGCACGCGCGGATGCGGATCCGCTCTATCGCAACGCCAACCTGGGAGGTCGACCCGTGATCGGCGCCGTCCTCCGTTTCGATCCCCAACCCAAGCTGCTCATCCAGGAGCGCATGAGCGAGTACCTGTTGCACAAACGCACCGTGCAACCGGTCACGGAATGGTCCGCGGGTTGCGTCTTCAAGAACCCCGATCCCGAGATCTCCGACGGGCGCTCCGCGGGACGACTGGTGGACGAGGTCGGCGGCAAGGAGCTGTCGCGCGGCGCCGCGATCGTCAGCCCGTTGCACGGCAACTTCATCGTGAACACCGGCCAGGCCACGGCGACCGATGTGTTCACGTTGATGGAGGACCTGCACGATTTGGTCGCGCAGAAGACCGGGATCGACCTCGTCTTCGAGGTCAAGCGTTGGCGAGCCCAGGACGTGCTCACAGCGCCGACGTCCTGAATCGGTTTCAGTCGGTCCCGAGCGGAACCAGGAAGGCCTGGTCCGATACGTCCTTTTCTTTGAGCGCGGAGTTCGCTCGTCGGTGGTTCGAGCGGAACGTGGTCGTCACGCGGATCGCGGACCAGGAGCGGTCCTGGTGGGGTGCGAGGTCGACGAGAGCTTGCCCGTGCGCGACCAGGTCTCCGTTCGCCAGAGTGACGCATTCCCCGTCCGAGCCGACCAGCTCGATCCGCACGGAACCGGCCCATGGACCTGCCAGATAATGCAGCGCGGACCTGTTCCGTTCGATGGACGTCGGCAACGGGAACTCGCGTATGCGCACGGCCGAATCTGATGTCGGGCCTGTCGCGGCGGACGCTTCGAGCGGTTCGCGCAGATTCAGGTCGAACTCCGACACGAGCCGCGCATGAGTCGGGCTGAACTCGCGATCCTCAAGTCCTCGAACCGTCCAGCGCACGCTTGGCGAGCCAGAATCGAGCGTCAGGATCGGGAGCAGGAGCGTGGCTTCCTTTGCAGGCCACTTGACGTTCCACTGCAGGTCTCCGGTCCGCGTCACCACACGGAGCGTTTGCGTGACGCCTGCAGGTCGTTCCAGCCGGAGGCTTGCGACGCCATCGCCCGAAGTCAGAAGGCGATTCATGGGCAGCACGAGGTTCCCGTGCTGAGGTTCGAGTGCGAGGGGCGATTCCGGGAAGAGCGCCGGGCCAGCCTGCCTGCCGAGGTGCGTCAGGAACTCGAACTCGCGTGTGTAACGTTGTGCGCTCGACTCGCGGCCCGTGGGTCCGATGGTGTCGAGCATGACTTCCAACAAGATCGTAGCGTGCGGTCTCTCGCGATTCCGGATGAGCTTGCTGAGCGTGTCGCTGGCACGAAATCCACGGCGCGATTCGCTGCGGATGGGCTGCGTGGCGCGCACACGTAGATCGAGCAGGAAGTTCTCGCCGATCGAGAAGCTGGTACCGACCAGCGCGATCGGGGCATCCTCGGGCCCGCGCGCACGACGCTGGCGCGGATCCTTCGGCTCGCGGGACGGACTGAAGTCCTCCGGTTGCCAGAACCGCTGCGCCGTTGTGCCCGGCTCCAAGCCCGCGTAGCGAATCAGGGCTTGCACGTTGGGCGCATCGACTTGGGGCAGGAGTTGCTCGAGAGCGCCTTGTTCCGTCGCTGCAATGCCCAGCGTGTCGACCGCAACGCCAGCGGCGATCCACTGCGCCTTGCGGCTCCAGTGCGTGTCCCTTCGATAGAAGATGTCCTCGACGGGGTGGGTGGCGAAGGCGGGCCTCAGGTCGATGGTCTCGAGTCCCGCGTCACGCAGCGCGGTGTGGAACGCGGGCTCGAGTCCGACGTCCGGATCGTAGCCATCGGGCAGGAACTCCTTGCAGAACACGGCTCGCCGTGGAACGGGCATGACCACCAATCGACTTCCGCGGCGTCGCAGTTGGCGGTCGAGCGCAGCGAACGCTCGCGCCCAGATCTTGGTCGTGGCTGGAACGGACGCTCGGGGCCGAACGGCGCGACTCTCGAGGAAGAGCCACCCTTCGCGGCCAACGATGGCTTCGTCCCCAGCTTCGTCCAAGGTTGCCAGCAGGAAGCCTGCGTACCACGGCGTGCCGAACGCCTTCAGGTTCGACTGGCGCGCGAGGTCCTCGTCCAGGAGTTGCATCCACGTACCGTCCTTGATCGTCGCGCTGCCCTCGCGCTGTTTCCGCGCGGCCGCATCGGACCCGGCGAGGTTCTGCACTTCGGGCGGCTTGGCGAAGTCCCAGACCCCAACTCCGGCCGTCGACAACAAGAACAAGCCGACCACGACGAGTCGCAATCGTCCGAGGGGGTGCTCCTCGAGCGCGGGAATCAGGTCGTCGTCCAAGCTCGCCTTCCTGCGAATCTAGTCGTGCACCAGCGGCACGAGCGAGGCGCTGTCCGCCTTCCCACGACGGAACATCATCGTCGGGCCGCCAGCGTGATGAGTCGTGACGCGGATCGAGCGTGATGCGGTATCCAGGTGGGGGTGCAGATCCGCGAGCACTTGACCGCGTTCGCCCAGGAAGCCCGAAGTGATGCGCCGCGTCGAGCCATCGTCCTGCACCAGGTCGATCTCGACCTTCCCTTCCCACTGCGGCTGTCGGTAACGCAGCGCAACACGTTTCGGACGACCCTCCGAGACCGGTAGATCGAACTCGCGTTGCCGGGTGGACCCGACCTGCTCGGCCGCAGCGCCTTGCAGTTCCACCGCGAACATGAGATCGAAATCCGTCACGACGCGCATGCTGTCCGGGTCGATGCTCTCGGCTCCTTGGCCCTGGATCGAGATCCGAATCTCGGATGCGTTCGGGTCGAGACCGATCAACGGAAGATGGAGCTCGGGCCGGCTCGCGCTCCAGGTGGTCGACCAGCGCACCCCGCCGAACGAGGTGATCACCTGCAGGTCCTCTTGTGCCTCAGGTGGACGCGGCAATCGAATCGACAGCGCTCCATCACAAGTGGAGAGGAAGAGCCCGCCTGGAACGACGAGGATCTGCGCGTGTCCGGACGGGGCGACGGCCACGCGGTCCACGTCGGCGAGCAAGTTCGGTCCATCCCGACCAGGCAGGGCCGTCAGGAACTGCAACTCGTCGCGCATGTACTCCTGTTCCGTGCTGCGATGATCGGTCGGCAGGATCTGATCCACGAGCTGCTCGATGAGGAGCGCGCCGTGCATCACCGGACGGCCGCGTAGGTACCGATCCATGGATTCCCAAGCGAAGATGCCCCGTTGGGCAGCCTTGAAGATCGGCTGGGTCCCGGTGAGTCGCAGGTAGCCGAGGAAGTTCTCACCGACCGAGAAGCTCGTTCCCGTCACTGCGAGCGGTCCGACGTCCGGACCGACGTCGCGCTTCAACGCTTGGTCCTGGAACAGGTACGCGGGGCCGACGTCCTTCGGCTGCCAGAAGCGTTGAGCAGGCGTCCCCGTCTCGACACCGCCGTAGTTGAGCAGCCCCTGTCGATCGGGGGCGGTCCCCACGTCGATCATTCGGTCGCGCCATTCGTTCTCGGACGCGAGGGTGCCCAGGTACTCATGCACGGCTCGGGCTGCCAACCATTGGCCGCGTCGGTTCCAGTGCGTGTCCTGGCGATAGAACAGGTCCTTGGCCTCGTGCTGCGCGAACACGGGGCGCAGGTCCACCGTGTCCAGGCCCTCGGCGGCGAGGGATGCGTGCAGCGCGTTCTCGAAGCCGCGATCCGGATCGAACCCACGCGGCAGGAACTCCTTGCACGCCACCGCCCTGCGGGGAACGGGCATGACGATCAACCGACTGTTGCGCCGACGCAGTTCACGGTCGACGGAAGCGAAGGCGCGTGCGCAGACCAAGGTCGTTTCTTCGGGCAACGACACTGGTGGATGGGTGCGACGCTCGAGGAAGAGCCAGCCTTCCTTGCCCACGACGGCTTCACTGCCCGCCTCGTCCAGCAACGTGATCAGCGCGCCGGCGTACCAGGGTGTCAGGTGCGCGCGCAGGTTCGATCGATCCGCGAAGTCCTGGTCGAGGACCTGCATGCGCGTGCCGTCCAGCACTCTTGCATTGGCCCGCAACTGAGCACGCTGGCGTCCTTCCGCCCCCGCCGGTCGAGGGGCAGCCGGCGGCCAGATCCCGTCCACGAGCCCCGCGACCGCGGTCAACAGCAGGAACCACGCGATCACCCAGGACTGACCCGCGCGAGCAGGTTGGGGCGGGTGGGGGATCAGTCCGTCGTCGACCATCGCACCCACGGCCTAGAACTGGAAGTAGAGGAAGGGCACGTGTTCCTCGTGATGCAGATGAAGCAGCGCGACGAAGAACAGGAACTGCAACGCGATGACCCAGCTGCGCGGTTGTTTCGTGACCAGTCGCTGCGTCGTGGGAAGTGCCCAGATCAAGATGGCTGCGGCGGCGAAGGCCACCATGTGGATGGGTCGGAACAGACCCGGGATCGCGCTCGCTGCGTCGGGTGCGAAACCGAACAGGCTCTGGTACACATCGATCGCGCGCGACATGTCGACGGCGCGGAACAGCACCCAGCCACCGACTGCCAGAATGAAAGTGACTAGCATTTGCGCCGCCCCCGGAAGGACCGAGTGCAGGGGCTTCTTCCCGTTGAAGCGCTCGATGACGAGCCACGCACCCTGATAGGCGCCCCAGGCGATGAACGTGAAGGCTGCCCCGTGCCAAAGTCCCCCGAGCAGCATGACCAACGCCAGGTTGATGTAGGTGCGCACGGGTCCCTTGCGGTTCCCGCCGAGCGGCAAGTACAGGTAGTCGCGCAGCCACGTCGACAGCGAGATGTGCCAACGGCGCCAGAACTCGGTGATCGACTTGGAGCGGTACGGCTGGTCGAAGTTGATCGGGAAGCGGAATCCGATCATCAGGCCCAGGCCGATGGCCATGTCCGAGTAGCCCGAGAAGTCGAAGTAGATCTGGAACGTGTACGCCAGCGATCCGAGCCAGGCGTCCCCGGTCGTGACCATCTGGGCATCGAACGCCTTGTCCGCGACGCTCGCCAGGACGTCGGCGATCAGCACCTTCTTGGCGAGGCCCGACTGGAACGCCAACACGCCTTGCTGGAACTTGCTCCACGTGTGCGTGCGGTGCTCGAGTTGATCGGCGATCGTGTTGTAGCGCACGATCGGGCCGGCCACGAGTTGCGGGAACATGCACACGTAGCACGCGAAGTCCCGGAAGCGACGCGCAGGTTCTGCGCTGCCGCGGTACACGTCGATCGTGTAGCTGAGCGTCTGGAAGGTGTAGAACGAGATCCCGACGGGCAGGATGATGTCCCATGGTTCTGTCAGCGGACCGCTCCCGTACTCGACGAAGATCGCATTCAGCGATTCGATCCCGAAGTTCGCGTACTTGAAGTACGCGAGCAACCCGAGGTTCGTCACCAGCGACAACCACAGCCAGGGCTTGCCGCTGATCCCTTGTTCCTTGTTCGCGAAGATCCTGCGCGCTGCCGACCAGTCGACGATCGTCGAGACCGCCATCAGGATCAGGAAGTCCGGCCGCCACCACCCGTAGAACAGGTAGCTGGCGAGGGCCAACGTGACCGACCTCCAACCCTTGGGCGTCAGGAAGTACGCCGCCAGGAAGAGTGGCAGGAACCAGTGAAGGAAAGTCGCGCTGGCGAAGAGCAAGGAATCAGTAGGGGGGCTGCAGGGCGCACCAGACTACTCCGTGGGCGGGGCATTCTCGTGTTCGATGCGGGGTGATGTGGGACTGTGGAGCGAGTTGGGACTTGGACCTGGCACGGGCGAGGTCAGGGAGCTTCCAGCGGAACGATCGCCATGCTGTCCGCGCGATCTCGTCCTTGGAACGGCGGCGGTGTCCCGTCCGAGGTCGACGGGTCCAGCACCTCGGTCGTGACACGAATCCCGGTCCAGGAACCATCACGGAACGCGGAAAGGTCGAGGACGGCCTGACCCCATTCGTGCAGGACTGCATCGGCGATCGGAACCGCGGCCCCGCCGTCCTCGGGAAGCAACTCGACGCGAACGTCCCCGCGCCATGGGCCCTGGCGATAGAGCAGAGCGGCATCGCGGGTTTCGACGCCTTGCCCGGGCCAGGCGAACGTGCGCGTGCGACGCAGCGAGTCGTGCTCGCCGGATTCGGCATCCAGCTGCACCGCTCGGGTCAGGTCGTGCTCCATCACGACCCGCGTCGCGGCTGCGTCGAGGGACGTCGCGCCGGGACCGCGAACCTGAATGCGCACCTCGTCCGCCCGCGAAGCGATGTCCAACAGGGGGACGTGCAGGACCGGGCGATCCGCCGACCAGTCCGAGGTCCAGGTCAGTTCGCCGATCGTGACGTGCACCATCCAGTCACCGGCCCCCGACTCGGGCCGCTCGACCCGCGCGAGCGCGACACCGTCTCCGGTCGTCAGCAGCTGATGGGCGGGCAGGTGAATCGTACTGCCCGGAGTCGTGTTGGGCACGACGGACCAAGCTCCGGGGCGCGTGAGCGTGGGACCGTTGCGACCCTGGATGGTCGTCAGGAACTGCAGCTGCCCGTTCGCGAACACGGGCTCGGTACGCTCGGCTTGACTGGGCAGCAACTGATGGAGCGGCGCTTCGACGAGGATCGTCTCGTGAACGTTCCGGTGCATCTGGGAGTAGCGAGCCAGCCCAGCTCCGACCGGGAAGCCACGACGCGCGGAGTTGTACACGGGCGTCGTTCCTTGCAGCCGCAGGTAGGCCAGGAAGCCCTCGCCGACCGAGAAGCTGGTCCCGACGAGCGCGATGGGCGCATCCTTTGGACCCAAGGCGTTGCGCAGCGTGGGGTCGAGGGGGAGCAGTGCCGGGCTCGTGTCCTGCACGAGCAACCACTCGCGCGCCGCCGATTTCGGTTCGATGTTCAGGTAGCGAAGCAGACCCTGCATGTCCGGGCCGTTCACCATCTCGTGCAGGTCGTCGGCCCAGGAGTCGGGTTCGGCCTGACTGCCGTGCGCCGCTCGAACCGCGCTCGCCGCCAGCCATTGGGCCGTCCGGTTCCAGTGCGTGTCCTCGCGATACCAGAGCTCCTTGGGTGTTCGGCCCGCAAACGCGATGCGCAGGTCGATGCGGGCCAGCCCCTCGTTCTCGAGTTCGTCGTGCAGCGCCGATTCCAATCCGAAGTCGGGCTCGATGCCTTCGGGCAGAAGGGTGCCGCACGCCACGGACCGCCGGGGAACCGGCATCACCAGCATCCGGCCGCCCCGGCGTTTCAGGTGTCGATCCATGGCGGCCAGCGCGCGCGCCCAGGTCTTGGCCACGGCATCCGCGGATACCTGTGGGCGTTCTGCACGCGCCGCCAGGAACAGCCAGCCGTCTCGCCCCACGTGGATGTCGTCGCTCGCCTCGTTCAGGCCCCGCAACAGGATCGCGGCGTACCAGGGGTCCATCACGCTCTTCAGGTTCGATCGACGGGCCAGATCGTCGTCGAGCGTGCGCATCCAGGTGCCGTCCGCGATGCGGGCAGCCTCACGCTCCTCTTGCAGTCGTTCTCCTTCACGGCCCGCGACCTGCGCTGTCGCTGGGGCAGCGAGAAGGTCCCACACGCCCGCACCACCTGTCAGGAGCAGGAACAGGACGACGACGCAGCGACTCAGGGACGCCGACTCGCAGGGATGGGGGATCAGGCCGTCGTGGGACATGGGGCAGGAGGGCGAAAGGCTGCCCCGCTCGAAATGCGAATCCAGCGTACCTGTTGGACGAGGGGCAGCCTTCCGTCGTGATCGCCCAGGCCCGTTCCAAGGCACGCAGAATCGAGATCGAGATGGGCAACCTGCGACCCTTGCCACGATTCGGCCCTTCCTGGGCGGGGTCAGCGGGCTAAACTCCCCGTTCCTCGCCGGACCGGGATTGGTGGGGGACGCGGACGTCCCAGGTGGGGGCGTCGTGAACGACTCTCCCGAGAACGACGACCATGTCCCAACCCGAGATGGCCCAGCAGGTCGCAGGGCCTTTTCCACTTTCGACGCTCAGGCACTCCACGGCCCACTTGATGGCCTCCGCCGTGCAGCGCCTGTTCCCTGGTGTGCAGTTCGGCTTCGGCCCGAGCATCAACCACGGCTTCTACTACGACTTCGATCTCGAAGAGCCCTTGACCGACAAGGACCTCAAGAAGATCGAGAAGGAGATGCGTCGCATCGCGAACAAGTCTCCCGAGATCGTGTGCGAGACGTTGACGCGCGACCAGGCGCGCGAGCGACTGGCGGCCGGAGGGCAGAGCTACAAGGTCGAGGCGCTCGACCTGATCCCCGAAGGCGAAGCGATCACGTTCTACTCGCACGGTCCCGAGGGCGAGACGTGGGGCGACCTTTGCGAAGGTCCGCACATCGACTCGTTCAAGCAGGACTTCCACTTCAAGCTCCTGAGCATCGCAGGCGCCTATTGGAGAGGTGACGAGAAGAACCCGATGATGCAACGCATCTACGGGACGGCCTTCTGGACCAAAGAAGAGTTGACCGAACACCTCGAGTGGCTCGAGGAGGTCAAGAAGCGCGACCACCGACGCCTCGGCGCCGACCTCGACCTGTTCAGCGTGCATGCCGAGGCCGGATCCGGCTTCGTCTTCTGGCACCCGAACCTGGGCACGGTGCGCCGTTGCCTCGAGGACATGTGGTGGCAGGAGCACAACCGCGGCGGCTACCGCCCGGTGTACACGCCGCACGTGTCCCGCGAGGCGCTGTTCGCCGTTTCGGGCCACCTCGAGAACTACGGCGACATGATGTACGCGCCGATGGAGCTCGACAACTTGCCGTATCGCGTCAAGCCGATGAACTGTCCCGGCCACGTGCTCATCTACAAGAACCGCGGACGTTCCTATCGCGAGTTGCCGCTCCGGTGGGCCGAACTCGGAACCGTCTATCGCTACGAACGCTCCGGCGTCGTACACGGCATGTTGCGAGTCCGCGGTTTCACCCAGGACGACGCCCACATCTTCTGCACGGCCGATCAGCTCGCCGACGAGATCGCCGGTGTCTGCAAGCTGGTCGACACGTTCATGAAGACGTTCGGCTTCACCTACAAGGCCTACCTGGCCACGCGTCCGACCGAGAACTCGATCGGCGAGGATGAGATCTGGGACAAGGCGACCGTGGCGCTGCAGCAAGCGGCGGACAAGGTCGGTCTCGAACTCGAACTCGACGAAGGTGGTGGTGCGTTCTACGGCCCGAAGATCGACTACAAGATCCAGGACGCCCTGGGCCGCGAATGGCAGAACAGCACGATCCAGTGCGACTTCAACCTGCCCGAACGTTTCGACCTGACCTACACGGCCCCCGACGGATCTCCGCAGCGCCCCATCATGGTGCACCGCGCGATCCTGGGGTCCCTGGAGCGATTCGTCGGCGTCCTGACCGAGCACTTCGCCGGCAAGTTCCCCTACTGGTGCGCCCCGACCCAAGTCGCCGTGATCCCGATCCGCGAAGAGCAGACCGAGTACTGCCGAGGCCTGGCCGACCGCCTGCTCGCCGCGGATATGCGCGTCGAAGCGATGCTGGAACCGAGCCACATGAACAAGAAGATCAAGACTGCCCAGAAGGAGCAGATCCCCTTCATGCTCATCGCCGGCGAACGCGAAGCCGAGGACGGAACCGTCGCCATCCGCCGCCGCGGAACGCGCGAGCAAGAGGTCGTCCCCTTCGACGACTTCCTCGAGATGGTCAAGCGCCTCGCCTCCACCCGCTCGCTCGAACTCGAGTAGCCCGGCCCCAACCGTCAGGACGCAAGATCGTCCGGCCCAAGTGATTCTTCCAGGAGGCCCGTTGCATCACGCAACGGGCCTCCTTCGTGCACCTACCTGCAGGCGACGATGGCGCGGCATGGCGGCCCGTCGTCCAGACTGAGCAGGCCCCAGCGCAACCATCCGGACCGGAGCATCCACGTGCGTGCCCGTGCCAACGGAGTGTCCAGAGGAGGCCGCTGGTTGATGGGGGAGTTCCTCCAACCATGGAACCAGGGCGCGGACGAGCACGAGTCCACATGCCCGATCCGCAGCCGACGCCCGTGGTGCTCCGCATTCCCGAAGACATATGCGAGCGCATTCCGCACCGCCCTGGGGCTGCGCAACACCCGTGAATGGTACCGCTCTCGAAACACCCGCCCTCTCCGCTGCCACAGCCGATTGAGCCCACGTGCAATCCGCGTCGCCAACCCGTTCATCCAACGCCCGAAGGGCTCCGTGCCGTCTCCTTCGCACAGCAAGTGCAGGTGATCGCCCTGCACCGACGCATGAACGATGCGAAACCCGTCCCTCTGACACCCAGCGATGAGCGACTCCCAAACACGCTGAAACTCGGGCCCTCGGCGCAACGAACCGAGCCCCTCCTCGAGCTTCATCGTCACGTGCAACACGTGGCGGTGATCGAACGCCTCCCGCGTCCGATGCGCAACGCGCGATCGTGTCACCTTCGGCCTACCCGAGCGTGGCCTCCATCCACCATGCCAGTTGCGGTCGAGTCGAAGTTGTTCTTCCTTCACGCGTCCTCTCTTCTTCGTACGTGATCGACTTCGCGTTCCTCTGGTTGGTCGGTGCTGCTGCGCCATGTAGGTAGGACGCTTGGGGTTGAGGAGGGTCGCGCAGAAAGTAGGGAAAGTGTGGTGAGTTCGATGGGTGCGGCGGAATGGATGCCACTTCACTCGATCAGGGCAACCTTCCCATCACTTGATTCGGGCAGCCTTTCGTCCTGCCAGAACATCCAAGGAAGGGGGAGTCGAAGCCCTAGGCGTGCGAAGAGATGAAGGCCATCGAGGAGGAGGACAGGGAAGCGAAGAAGCGAAGAAGCGAAGAAGCGAAGAGGCGAGGAGGCGAGGAGGCGAGGAGGCGAGGAGTAGGAAATCGTAGATCGTCGCGCTCCTCGGCCCGGTCTAGCCGCAGTGTCGATCCCGAGTTGGGCCCAGATTGGTTCCACCCGGGTTGAGCCCAGATTGGTTCCACCTGGGCGGCGCCTGGGCGGGGCGGCGCGTGGGCCGCTTGCGACCGCGGGCGACGGGCTGCTCAGCGGATCGCCGCCGCGCCCTCTCCTGTGAGGTTCAGCGTAGCCTTCTTCTTCTTCTTGCCCTTCTTGGCCTTCAGTCGGATCTCTCCCGCGAGCTCCGCTTTGTCGTTCTTCTTGACCTTGAGATCCAGCTTGGCGCGCTTCGACACGGCGCGGAGGCTGAAGCCAGCGCCGCCGGCGGATCCGTCCTGGACCTGGGCCGCGACCGCCGTGAGGTCCGTCGTCGCCACGGCGCTCAGCTTGAGAACGTACTGGCGGTTCTTTCGCTTCGACCAGCTGCCCGTGAAGCGCGCATCGTCGCGCACGAGCGCGAAGGAGCCGCCCGCGAAGAGCGCGAGGTCGATCGGTCCTGCGCTGCGCGCGGCCTTCTTGCCGCGGACCTTCACGCGCAGCATCGAATCGAGCGTGAGCCGCAGGGCGGCGTCCTCGCAGGCGTCGCCCACGCCGTTTCCGGAGGTGTCGTGCTGGTCGGCGTTCGGAACCTGCGGGCAGTTGTCTTCGGCGTCGTCCACGCCGTCGAGGTCCGCGTCGTTTCCCCCGCCTTCGCACCCCGGGCCCTCGCCGGGTTCGCCGTCGGGACAGGCGTCGCAGACGTCGCCCACGCCGTCGAGATCCCGGTCGCCCTGGTCTGGGTTCATTTCCGCCGGGCAGTTGTCGCAGGCATCGCCCACGCCGTCGAGCTGGGTCCGCAGGTAGGAGGTGAAGCCCTTCGCGATCTCACAATCGGCGCCGCCCGCAGCGTCGAAACAGCCGCCCGGGCCCATGTGGGAGAGGAGCGCCATTTCGTAGAGACGCCCCGCCTGGTCGCGCACGCAGAGCACATCGCTGTTCTCGATGATGAGCCGGGGGATCCGATCCTCGTAGCCGCAGAGCTCCTCCTCTTCCCCGATCTCGTCGACTGCGTCGCGGAAATCGGCCACGTCGCAGGTGCCGCAGGTGAACTCGAGCCCATTCGAAAGGATGGGACCGGGCGCTCCGGGAGCGATCCAGGTGTCGGGCGTGAGCGCATCGAAGAAGCCGCGCTCGCCGGACGCGATGAAGAGCGTGGGGTCTCCCCCTGCGACCGGTGCCCGCAGCACCGACGAGCGGCCCGCCGCCGCCCCGCAGCTGGCGCCACCGTCTGCATCCACGCAACCGCCGTCGCGAGCGAACGACAGCAAGCGAAGATCGTGGAGGGCTCCCGTCGCCGTCACCCGCAGACAGAGCGGGGCCGCGTCGCGGACGAGGTTCTCCAGCACGCCCTCGTCGTAGCCGCAGAAGGCCGTGTCGTCGGCGAGAACGAGCGCCGGTGGATCGGCGGTCGGCGCGTCGCAGGCTCCGCAAAGGAACTCGACCCCAGCGCCGCGTACGTCATCGAGGACGCGGAACCATGCGCCGCTCTCGATCGCGTCGACGCTGCTGGGGATCCCGAGGATCCGCACCTCGCCATCGGACATCTCCTCCTGGCCCTCGTTCGCATCGACCGGACAGTTGTCTGCGAGGTCGCACAGACCATCGTTGTCGAAATCATCCGCACCGGGGCCGTCGCAGGCGTCGCAGGCATCGCCGATGCCGTC
>JAJDEX010000376.1 GCA_029259575.1 Planctomycetota bacterium
CGGAACGTCGAAGCCACTTCCGCCCGAGGACGTCGCCGTACCCGCGAGGTTCTGCAGCACGCCGCTGGCGTCGAACTGGCCGAGGGAGTTCAGCTGGGGCAGGCCCTGGTTCGTCGCGATGTTCGCGTTGTAGCGGCCGAACGGCGAGCCGAGGCACAGCACGCCGTTGAACAGGCTGACGTTTGCCGATCCGTCGGCGGACATCAACATGAACCCGAACTCGCCGCTGGGACCGTCGGTGCACTCGATGTGCAGGTCGCTGCCGACTCCGCTGCCGAAGCTGCTCGTGTTGAGCTTGGCGCTGTTGCCCTGGTAGTGGGGGCCGGCCGGATCGCACTGGACGGTGATCATCGTGGTGACCGGGTCGCAGACCGCATCGAAGGTGAACGAACCGGTCACCAGGAGTCCTTCGATGGGGCCGAAGCAGAACCCGAAGAACACCGGATCGGAGTCACCGACGAATCGGACACGGTCGCCCGCGGACAGGCTGTGCGCGATTCCGGGCTGATAGGTGAGGCCGTCGTCGCCGTAGAACTGCAGGCAGCCGCCGCCGTCCACGGCCATGTCGCCGCAGAGGTCGAGGGCGACGACCTGAGCGGAGGCCGAGGAGGTGAGTGCGGCTGCGGCGAGCAGGCCCGCGATCGAAAGGGAGTTACGCATGGGAGGGTGTGGGTGGGTGTAAGGGGTGGCGCGCGAGGCTTGCGCTGTGTGCCTGGAGGCTCGCGCCGCGTCTGAGGGGTGCAGCATAAGCACAACGGGACTTCAGTATCCCGGAAACTCCCGTGAAATTGCACGGAAGGGCCTTGCGGTCTCCCCAAGTCCTTGTGCATCCTGGGGTTGCATGAATTCCAAGACCAAACAGTCGAGCCCGACTCAGGGGTATTCGAAGGACCTCGCCAGCCGCATCCGGAGCGTCGGGGGGGACCTGGGCGCTCGCCTGGGCGCGGTGGTGAGCGCGGTCCCGGACCAGCCGCGGGGGCCCCAACGGCTCGCGGACGCGCTGGGCCTCGACAAGGTGCTGACCAGTCGGTTGTTGCGCGCCATCTCCCACGCCGAGCCCGCAGGCATTCTGCATCACGTGCCCGGTCCCGATCCGCTGCGGCGTTTTCTGAAGGCCGCGCGCAAGCGGGACGTCGACCTCGCATCGATCGAGTTGGCGGAGGCTGCCGTGGACCGCTTCGAGCGTTTGATCCAGGACGACGTCGGCGATCGCAGCGCCCTGACCGCGATCCTCAGCGCGTGGTCCCCCGAGGCCCGTGCCGAGTTCGAGCTCCGCCGCCGTCAGTCGGCGTACAAGGCGATCAGCCAGCTCAAGGGCGTGTCCGTCGACCTCGACGTGTCCGCCGCGTTCCTGACGCCGTCGTCCGACGGCACGTCCATAGACGTCGTCTGGCTCGTCGGGTTGCTCGGACTGACACGCTTGCGACCTGGTGTCCGGATCAAGGTGTCCTCGCGCCGCATCATGCCGGCGCCCCGTCGGCGCGTGAGCACCGATCTCGATGGTGTCGTGCTCGAAGGCGCCGCGATCGGTCGCCTCGACGATCACTGCATCGCGCCTCCCGCCGATTTCACGGCACATCGCGCCGGGGACGCGATCCACTACACGCTCACCGACCAAGCGTTCGGCCGCGACTCCGCACAGGACGTGTTCCTGGCCGAGGTCAACGCGAACGAGATGCCGCGTTACGTCAACCCCAAGCTGCTGCGGAAGGGCTACGCCTACAGCGACGTGGCCGTGCCCGCGCGTCGGCTCGTCTTCGACGTGTTCGTGCACAAGGACATCTACCCGAACCGTGAGCCCGAGCTGCTCGTCTACGACACGGCCATCGGCGGGATCGCCGACGTGAACGACGCGGAGCGTGACATCGATCGGATGGAGACGACGGACGGTCCTGAGTTGCTCGGTCACGGCTTCACTCGGGTCGGCCTCTCCGAGGCCTCGAACTATTCCGGCGCGGTCGCGCACGTGCACGATCGCATGGGCTGGCAGGCGGACGATCTGCGCGGGTATCGGGTGCGGGTGGACTACCCGCTGTACGGCGCGCAGTACACGCTCGCCTTCGAGCCTCCTGCGCCGATCTCCAAGACATCCTGACCGGCCCGGATCCTCGGGAGCGAGCGTGGACGTTTCGGATTCTGCGGAGCGCCAACCCGTGAAACCGGAACGATCCTCCTTTCCGGTCGTTCCCGACGCGAATCCAGGCAACCTGCTGTTGCGCGACCCGATGGCGCTCGTTTCGTACGAGATCTTGCCGGTGGTTCCCGATCATGGCCGCTGTTGCAGCGATACGCCAAGGGCGTGTGGGGCACGTGGAATTCGACTGAGATTTGCTCTCAACCGCCTGCAAACAAGAATGGATGGGTCTTTGAGCTGCGTACGGAGTTCACGCGTTGACACCTCGTGGCAGCAGGCATAGCGTGAATCTGGGCCACCCGTCGTCCACGAGGCCCGCGTTCACGAAACCCGAGAGAGAGGCCAATCACATGATCCACTGCGTCACCAAACTCGGATGCGTCGCGTTCCTGATATCCCCAGCGCTCGCTCAGAACGAATGCGCGACCGCGGTGCCCATTCAGGGCCTAGGCACCTGGTCCTACGATCGAACGGGCGCTGGCGACTCCGACTTCGTAACCAGCGGTGGTGGGTGTTCCCATTTGCTGCAAGTCTCCGATGACGACGTCTTCTTCTCGTGGACGGCGGAAGTGACGGGGGCCTACCTGTTCACGGCCGCTGACCCTGCCGAGGACACCCAGATCCGCCTCTTCAGCGGGCTCGGCTGTTCGGGATTCTGCTACCCATTCCAGAGCCTTCATTTCAATGACGTCTTGGGTACCTGGGCCGCTGTCGATGCGTTCTTCGTCGATGCGGGAGACGTCCTGACCATCCAGATCGGTTCGAAGGACGAGGGTGTCGCCGGTGGGCTCGGTGACTTGATCGTCGAGATGCGGCCCCCCATGCCCGCGAACAACTCATGCTCGACGGCCATTCAGGTTTCCGGCACTGTTGCGATCGACTGGAGCAATCTTTGGGCCAGCTCGACCTCGTTCCAAGGCGGCGCTGGTTTCTGCAACCCCTCGTACCTGTGGGACGGGCCCACCTGGGACGTGTTCTACCAGTGGACAGCGACGGAGTCGGGCGATTTCGTGATCGACACGACTCGATCTCTCGAGGCCATCAAGATCAACCTCGCCGAGGGAGCGGGATGCACAGCGACGTGCATGACCCCGTTGAACTTCAGCGCGAGACACGTCATCGAAGGAGTTGAAGCTGGGGACCAGATCCTTCTGCAGTGCGGCGGGCGGAGGCGCCAGATAACGAACGGCCACATCGAAATCTACCCCTACGTTGGAACGACGCATGACGACTGTTCCAGCGCCGAGCAGCTCGCGGGATCGGGTCCCTGGGCTTTCGACAACCTCGGTGCGGGGACTTCGTATTTTGATGCAGGCGACTCCAACTGCCATGGTTCTCACGGGGGAGTTTATTGCTATTCGGAGTTGTGGGAGATCTGTGTGTACGACCCGGACATCTCGAATCCTGAGGAATTCGACACGTTCCACACGTGGACGGCACCCTGCGATGGGACCTACGACCTGAGCATCGGGACCGACCAAGTCCAATTCAATTACAACGACTCGGGCATGCCGTGGGGTGCCGCGGTCAGCGTCTACGCGGGTGGAGACTGCCTCTCCACCTGCATCGGTTCTGCGGACGCCGGACCGGGCGAGCCTCCATTCACCTTCACGGCCGTCGGTGGTCAGTCCTATCTGATCCAAGTCGCGAACGAGTTCATCCAGGGTGAGTTGCACTTGGATCGGCAGGCAGGACTCTGCAACGACGGCTTGTCGATCACGTGTGATCCTCCTCTGGCGCACTACTTGGGTGGCTCGGTCACCCTGGAGGCATCGAGCTTCCTGAGCCCGGGTGTGGGAGGCTTGCACGTCGAAGCCACTGGCGGTCCTCCCAACGAGTTCGGCTTCTTCCTGATTGCTCCGACGGCGACCAGCAGCTTGAGCGTCTTCAACGGCACGCTCTGCCTGGACGCACCGCTCGGTCGCTACAACAACAAGATCGCGGGCAATCAGAGCCTTCCGCAATTGAATTCGGTGGGCCTCTTCGATGGTTCCGGCGTGTTGCAGAACCTAGCGGGGACGTCCACATCGGGCAGTGGGTTCGACGTTCCTGTCGAGTTGCCCTATTCGCCTACGGGCCAGGTCATTGCGCCCGGCGACACCTGGGCGATCCAGTTGTGGTATCGCGACCGCATCGGGATGCCGCCGACGCCTGGCAGTTCGGCCAACTTCTCGAACGTGTTGCTCGCAACTTTCCCTTGAACGGTCGCCTTGACGAAGGCGGTACGAAGAGCGGGCGGTCCAGCTGAGTGCTGGGCCGCCCGCTTTGCATGATTCATCCCGCTCTTAGAACGTGACCTGGATCATGTTCGAGAAGTTGGCCGAGTCGCCGGGGACGGTGACCTCGTCGCGGTACCAGACCTGGAAGTAGTACTGGTCGCCCGGAAGGATGACCTGGCCGATGGGCGAGAACGGAAGTTCGGTGGGGACGTCGAAGCCCGTTCCGACCGTGGACGTTCCCGAGATGTTCAGCATCACGCCCGAAGAGTCGAACCGCCCGAGGGAGTTCAGTTGGGGCAGGCCCTGGTTCGTGGAGGTCGACGGGTTGTAGCGTCCCTGCGGTGAGCCAAGGCACAGGACTCCGTTGAACAGGTTGAC
>JAJDEX010000377.1 GCA_029259575.1 Planctomycetota bacterium
CTTCGCCCCCCCCCCCCCCCCCCGGGGGGGGGGGGGGGGTTCCCCCCACTAACCTTTCTGCTTTGTTATTGAACTGGGCCTGGCACCTTTTGTTGGCCACCGTATGTTGGGCACCGCAGTGAACCGTAGTCTTCAGATCAACTGACGGATGCCCTCCTCCGAACGCATGCCCGACCCCAGCTTTCGCACGACGCGTTGGACGCTCGTGTTGAACGCGGGTGCCTCCACGGATGAGTCCTCGCGGCTTGCCTTGGAGGATCTATGCCGGACCTACTGGTTCCCGCTCTACGCCTGCGCGCGCCGCAAGGGGCTCGAACACAACGCCGCCGAGGACGCGGTGCAAGGTCTCTTCGCCGGCATGCTGGCGCGCGGCGACATCGGGCGCGCCGATCCCGACAAGGGCCGCTTCCGCGCATGGTTGCGCACGGCGCTGCAGCATCACCTGGCGAACCTCGCGAAGGCGAAGCGCGCCGACAAGCGTGGCGCTGGCGTCACGCACGTCAGCCTCGAGATGTCCGGCGCCGCCGAGCGTTACGACTCCTCAGCCGGCGCGGCGCTCTCGCCCGAAGACCTGTTCGACCGGACGTGGGCCCTGGCGCTCCTGGACGAAGCGCTCCGTGAGCTGCGCTCCGACTACGTCGGGCGCGACAAGGCCGAGCTGTTCGACGCCCTGGCGCCGACCATCACGGCGGGGGAGGAGCCCCTCGACCGCACGGCCATCGCCGAGCGGTTCGGCATGACCGACGGTGCGCTGAAGGTCGCCGTCCACCGGCTGCGCGAGCGCTACCGCGAGGTCCTGCGGCGCAACGTGATCGACACCCTGGAGGATCCAGAGGCCTTCGAACAGGAGCTCGGAGCCCTCTTCGCGGCCCTCGGAGGCTGAGTTTCGGAATTCCAGGCATCCCCTGTAACCTCAGGTCGAATGCGCTTCATGGACGGGTGAACCACCCCGAACCGGAGCTTTCCCATGACCTC
The DNA here is from genome assembly GCA_029259575.1 of Planctomycetota bacterium. Lineage (GTDB taxonomy): Bacteria > Planctomycetota > UBA1135 > UBA1135 > JAJDEX01. The sequence goes on from JAJDEX010000377.1 coordinate 976, forward strand.
GACCTCACGCTGCCCCCGCTGTTACACGCCCCTCCGTCCGACGGAGAGCCCGGGCGGGCTGTGCCCCAAGTGCCTGATCTCGGTCGCCATGGGCGAGCCGGCCGTGCACCGCAGCGTGACCGGCGCGCCGTTGCCTCCGCCGCCGACCGCCGAGGAACTGGCAGAGCACTTCCCGCAACTGGTCATCGGCGAGGTCATCGGTCGCGGCGGCATGGGCGTCGTCTACGGGGCCGTGCAGCGCGACCTGGACCGCATGGTGGCGCTCAAGGTGCTGACCGTGGACCACGAGTCCGACCCGACCTTCAGCGAGCGCTTCCAACGCGAAGCGCGCGCGATGGCGAGCCTCTCGCATCCGAACATCGCGGCCGTGTACGACTCGGGGCGTGCGGGGCCCTGGTACTACCTGATCCTGGAACTGGTCGACGGACCGAACCTGCGCCAGGTGATCTCGGACGGCGACATCAGTGCCTCGAACGCATTGCGCATCGTGGGGGAGATGTGCATCGCGCTGGACTTCGCGCACTCGGAGGGCGTCGTCCACCGCGACATCAAGCCCGAGAACGTACTGCTGGATCCCAAGGGCCGCGTGAAGATCGTCGACTTCGGATTGGCCAAGCTGGTCACGCCCGGCCTCGGCCATCCGACGCTGACGCGGACGGATCAGGCGATGGGTACGCTGCACTACGTCGCCCCCGAGCAGGTGCGCCGCCCGCTCGAGGTCGACCATCGCGCCGACATCTATTCGATGGGCGTCGTGTTCTACGAGCTGCTCACCGGCGAGTTGCCGATGGGTCGCTTCGAGGTACCCAGCAAGCTGCGCGCGACGGATCCGCGCATGGACCCCGTCGTCCTGAAGACGCTCGAGAACGATCCTGACCGTCGCTATCAACATGCGAGTGACGTGCAATTGGACGTCGACCACATCCGGAACTCGCCCCAGGCCTCCGACAAGGCGCGCAAGGGGAGGTCCCATGGCTCGAAGCGGCGTGACGAACGTCGCGGATGGACCGGAGTGGCGATGGGCTGCCTCGGCGTCCTGGTGCTGGGACTCGTGGCGTTCGTCGCTCTGCTCGTCCTAGCGAGTCCGGAACCGGCCGAGACGACCGTGAGCGATTCGGGGATCGTGCCCATCGGTCCGAATGCAGGCGCCGGCGCTTCCGATCCTGAAGGTCGTGGTCCGATCGCCGACGGCAGCCACGGGGCGGGTCCGGCCACCACCTCGGAAGGGAACCTTTCGATCGGTGCCAGCGGTGAGTTCGAAGCCGACCTGTGGAAGCAGAAGCTGGAGAGCCTCGACGGTGCGGACCGCCTGGCCTTCGCGATCGGGCGCTGGCCGCTCGAGGACGAGGCCCTGCGCACCGACCTCGAACTGACGTGGACGAGTTATCGCGCCGTCGAGCGGGTCGCCGCTCAGGTGATGGTCTTCCCGTGGGACGACAACTGGTTGCGGATCGACATCGAGGCGTTCCCCGCCGAGCTCGAGTTGATCCGTGATCAAGTCATGGCGGCCCTCGATCCGGCGACCCCGGCCGAACGGAAGACCCTGGCGGAGCAACTCGCTCGCGAAGGCCTGTTCCCTTCGGGAAGCCAGATGCGTCGCATCGTCGTCGAGGACAGCTCACGGTCCTGGGCGATCCGCGACACGACCATCGGCAGTCAGGCCAAGTGGGCAGCGGGGGGAGAACTCGAGCCGCAGTTCCACATCGTGCGCGACCTCCTGACCACCCAGAAGCGCCACGCGATCCGCCAGGAACCTCCGCGCTGGACCGCGCCGATGGTCACGCTGGGGTTGGGCGACAAGGACCTGCCGATCGCGGTCTGGGATGCCGCACAACAGGCGTGGGACGAGTACCGGGCGCTCGAGGTCTCGAAGTCGAAGGCCGATGTCATGAGACGTGAGATCGAAGGGGTCGAGCAGGTCACCTTGGACCTGGTGATCGAGCCGTTCGCCGACGACGTGAGTCGACTGGTGTCCGACCTGGAGGCGGCGATTCGAGCGAACCTGCCGAGGAGCGCCGCCGAAGCAGCGATCCGAGGACTCAACCTCCAGAGCCTCTGCCCGTTCGGGACGAAGCAGATGAACTTCCAGCTCGTGAAGACGGGCGGCAGCTACCGCTGCACGGATCTGGACAAAGTCCGCATCCAGGAACTCACCGGGGTCGCGGATCCGGACGTGATGGACGAGGTGCCTGCGTTGAGTCGGACGATCGCCCACTGGAACGCGTACTTCGTGGAGGCCGATCCCGAGGTGGCCGCGCCGACCAGGTTGCGCAGGCAACCACCCAGGTCGACGGTCGACGGTGCGGAGTCCATGGCGATCTCGATTCACAGGTGGCCCATCAAGAGCCCGCAAGCACAGGAGGCCCTCGCAAGTTCTTGGGAGCGCTATCGGAACGCCCAGGTCGACGCAGCCGACCTCCACCCGGACCCAGGTGATTCAGAGTGGTTGCGTGTCGAGATCGACGCCTTCCCGGACGAACTCGTTGCGATCCGGGCCGAACTTCTCTTGGCGGCCGGACCCCTGACCGAGTACCAAGCTGGGGCGCTCGACGAACGCCTGCGGGACCCTGACGTCATGCTTTGGGGCGATCGGCCGCGTACGTTCTGGGTGCGCCGTTTGGGCGTCACCTGGGAAGCCATGGGACATCGCTTCGGTCGTTTGACCTATACACCCGGTCTCGCGACGGACACGCGCATTGCGATGCTCGACGGTTGGCTCACGGCGGATCGCATCGAGGCAGCACAGCAGATGGCCCAACGCTGGAGCATGCCGTTCGAGGCATGCGGGGTGACCACACGCCTCATGCCGAGCGA
>JAJDEX010000378.1 GCA_029259575.1 Planctomycetota bacterium
CCCGCATGAAGTCGCTGGGTCTGCAACAGGTGCAATTGCCGGACGGCGTGGGCACGTGCATCGAAGCCCAAGGACCTTTCGCGTTCTTCATCGGGTTGAACCCCACGAGCGAACTCGATCACGTCTTCTACCGCGGCCTCACCGTGCGCGAGGGCCGCTGGGTTGCGGAGCTCGACGCGTCGGACCACGTTCCGATTCACGTGGTCTTCGAGCTCGAACCGAACGCTGGCGACTGAAAGGTCGTCGGTTCGGGGGCCGAAACCGGCTCCCTACGAAGAAGGGGGGCGCGAGCCCCCCTTCTTTCTGTTCCGCACCTGCGCTGCACGCGGCGCAGGCTTGCGGCCACGCGTCAGCGCAGTTCCATGCGACCCAGGCGCGTCTCGCGGTCCGCGGCGAAGCGGCGAATTCCGGCCAGCAGATGCTTGGCGTTGATGTGCGCCTCTTCCTTGACCTCTTCGATCGATCCGCCGGTGCGCCAGCGGTTGTCGTGGTCCGAGGTCATCGCGTACTCCTCGGCGACCTTGCTGGAGAGCCAGGGGTGCATGCCGATGCGGCTGCCGTTCGAGATGACCGTGCTGTCGACCCAGTCCTGCTTGTGCAGCACCGTGTCCTTGTACGACTTGTCCTGCATCAGGAAGAGCTCGTACGACACCGCGGCGACCAGCTTGCAGTTCGGCGCTTCGCCGGACTCGAACAGGGGCAGCATTTCGAAGATCGACTCGGTGGTCGACGTGCCCTCGATGATGATGGTGCCTTCCTTGGGACGCGACGGGTCGAAGTCACGGATGACGTAGGCGCCCTTGGCCGCACTCATGTGGCTGGGCACGCCCAGGGCCTTGCGGTCCGGAACCACGACGCCGGGTCGCGTCAGGTGCAGGGCGATCAGCGGCACGTCGCTCGCGAGCGCGGCGGCGAGGCACGGGGCGACCTCGTTCGGCTCCCACGGGTGCAGGTTGATGATGTGACCTTCGGGGAACAGCTGCGTGACGACCGGCGCGAAGACGCCGAAGTGCGTGCGACTGTCCTCGGCCGTCTCGGGGCCGGAGTGGCCAGCGACCCAGATGACCTTGCCGACCTTCAACTCGCAGTCCTGGGCGAGTTGACTGAACAGGCGCATCATCCCGTACTTGAGATAGCTGAACGACCCGTACGTCGAGCACGAACCCCAGTAGCCCAGGAACTCGTTCTCGGGATCCGGGTGCATGTTGACGGTGGCCACGCCGGCGACGAGACCCGCGTTCGTGAACTCGGTGATCTGCTGGGGGAGCAGCGAGCCACCCGGGTTCTCGTTGCGCTCGTACCAGCCGAACGATTCCTTGCCCTCGAACGGCTTGGAGAAGCCGCTGATCGAGGTCGAGTCCGCGAGGTCGGCCGAGCACGCGAGCACGAGCGGACGGCCCATGCGCTCCTTGGCGAGCGCGTTGACCCACGAGCCGAACTTGGCGAAGCCGTCCTTGTTGGCCTTCTTCTCGCCAGGCGCGAAGAACAGTTCCTTGGGCAGCGCGTTCTGCGCGAGCCATGAGCGGTCCTCGGCCATGTTGCGGGCCGGGTCCAAAGTGACCGAAGCGTCCGTTTCGGGCAGCGAATCGCCCAATTCGACCAAGGTGTCGGCCAGGTACTCGGCCAGCCCCTCGGTGGTCTCTAGCACGCTCATCACGGTCTGGAACCACGACTTCGTCTGCTCGCGGACCGCATCCTCGCCACCGTCCTTGGTGTCCCCCTGACCGTCGAACGTCACGCCGTACTTGTCGGCGAACTCCGCGCGGTTGGCCCAGAAGGCCTCCGAGTTGCGACCGTGCGCCTTGCCGTGGCTGGCGGCGTCGTACACACCGTAGCCGCGACCCTTGCGGGTCTTGAACCAGATGCAGCCCGGCCGACCACCGGTGTCCTCGGCGTGCACGATGTCGATCAGAGCCGTGGTGAGCTGCTCGAAGTCGGTGCCGTCCTCGGCTCCCGCGACGCGCCAGCCATAGGGCTCGAACCAGTCCTTGGGCTCGCCGTGCATGACGGTCGAGTTCGCGAACGAGTCGATGCCGTGGTCGTTCCAGTCGAGCAGGTAGATCAGGTTGTCGAGCCCGAGCCCGAAGGCGCTGTTCTTGACCTCGTGGTGCGCGCCGGCGGTGTGACCGCCTTCACCCTCGCTGGCGAAGACCTTGGCCTTCGAACCCGCGTGCTTGAGCGCCATCGCTTCGCCGAGCGCGGCGGGGGCGCCGTGACCCGACGGTCCCGTGTTGAACTTGAAGAAGAGCGTCTTGCCCTCCATCTCGGCGTGACCCGGCAGGTGACCGTTGTGGCGCAGCCAGCAGAGGTCCTCCCACGTCAGCTGACGCTCTTCGGCGTTCGGCACCAGGTACTTCGCGTCACCGGTGCGCTTGTGCATGATGCGCAGCGCCTCGTTGTAGACGGCGAGCATCGCGTAGATGCCGGGGTTGGTGTGACCCGCGACCAGCACGAAACGGTCGCCGAAGCGGTGCTCGGGACGGCGGATGTCCCACGCCATGCCAGCGCCCAGGGTGCTGGCGACCATCATCGGCACCTTCGACCGCGAGCCTCCGGGGTGGCCACTCTGGCGCAGGTTCAGCATCAGATCAATGCTTTGATCGATCATGTCACCGATCGTCTGCCAGTGTTGGAAGTGGGGACGGAGACGGT
>JAJDEX010000379.1 GCA_029259575.1 Planctomycetota bacterium
AGGGCTCTTGCAACCGTCGACCGTACCGATCGTGATCCTGGCGGGCGGCAGCGTCTCGCGCACGATCTACACGCTGGGCCGACTGATCCAGGATGCCATCCGCGGACGGGAACTTCCCTGGACCGCCCTCTGGGTCGGCACGCTCCCGGTCATCGGCAACCTCGCCTTCCCGCTGCAGATCGTGCGTTCGGGCCGTGACTCCGACGACCCCCTGGCGCGCTTCGTGCTCTACGACGGGATGAGCGTCCTGGGTCGACGCATGCCCATCTGGGGCGGACCGGACACCTTGACCGAGCACGTCTTCAATCACCTCCCGGATCGTGTGCTGCACGGCCCCCACACGCCCCCCACATCATGAATTGGATCGCGCTCTCGCTCCTGCTTCCCGCTTCGTTCGTTCAAGAGCCGGGCATCGCGGTCCCCACCCAAATTCCGCAGGCCCTGAGCGAGGCTGAACTCAGCGAACTCGAGGCGATGGCGCAGGCCGTGCTGGAGGAGGGCCTCTCCCCCAGCTTCGTCGTCGGCGTGCGTCGGGGCGGACAATCGTTCGTGCGCGGCTACGGCTCCATCGACGACGCAGGCACCGCGCCCGACGGTGACACGCTGTACGAGATCGGGTCGGTGTCCAAGGTCTTCACCGGCACCCTGCTGGCCGACGCCCACCTGCGTGGTGAGGTCGGGTTGGAGGACGAGCTTTCCAAGTACGCGCCGGAGGGCATCCGCGTCCCGCAGAAGGGGGACGAGCCGATTCGGCTGTGGCACCTCGCCACGCACACTTCGGGGCTCAACCGCATGCCACCGGGTTACGCGCCTCCGGACTGGAACGATCCCTTCGCGGGTGGAACGGCGAGCGACATCTGGAACGCCGTGGCCGCATCGAAACTGCGCCGCGCTCCGCTCGCCAAGGTGCAGTACAGCAACTTCGCCGTCGGACTTCTGGGCCAGGTGGTCTGCGGCCCGACCGAAGCCGACTACGAGAACCGATTGGTGGAACGCATCACGGGACCACTGGGGATGGCGGACACGCACCTGGTGCTGGCGCCCGAACGTGCGCCGCGTTTGGCCCAGGGTCATGATGCTGCGATCCGCGCGTCCAACCGTTGGCAGTTCGACGTCCTGGGAGGCGCCGGTGGCATCACCTCGAGCGTCCACGACATGCTGAAGTTCGCCCAGGCGAACCTGGCGCCCACGGACGACGGGATCGGGCCGGCGCTGCATCTCGCGCAGGTGCCGCGCCACGAGATGGAGGATGCCCCGATCTCGATCGGCCTGTGCTGGCACAGGAACAGCAAGACCGGTGTGTTGTGGCACAACGGCCAAACGGGCGGTTACCACGCGTTCCTCGCCCTCAAGCCCGAGCACGATATCGCTGTGATCGTGTTGTCGGCCTGCTCGGACGGAACGACCGAGATCCTCGGCAATCGTCTGTACCAGGTGTTGATGGGTGGACCCGACGTCCCCGCGTTCGACCTGAAGCGCTCGGTGCACGTCGATCCCCAGGTCCTCGCTCGCTACGCCGGCGAGTACGAACTGGCGTTGGCCGGCACGTTCGTCATCGAGCACGACGAGATCGGTCTGATCGCGACGCTGGCCGACCAACCGGCGATCCGACTGTACGCCGAATCGGAGACGGCGTTCTTCTATCGCGTCGTCGACGCGCGCATCACGTTCGAAATGGAAGAGGACGAGGTCAAGACCCTCGTCCTCCATCAGAACGGCATGAAGCTGCGCGCCCCACGCAAGGTGAACTGAAGCGCGAAGCCGAACGGGCGCTCAGTCCTCGGCGGTCACCATCGGCCAGTCGTCGGTTCGGAACGAGCCAGCAGGGAGTTCCGCGTCGTTGATGAGTCCGACCACGTCCCCGGCGCCCCATGCGAAGCGCACGGCGACGGGGTGCGGAACCTGGTTCGCCCAGACCAGGACCGACGAGCCACTGATCTCGATGGTGGCCTGGTGGAAAACCTGGTCGGCACCCGCGACCGTGAAAGCCTGCGTCGCGGCAGCATCCGCCTGGAGCCCTGTGCCGTCGCGGAAGAAGAGACGCATCTTGCGCCCTTCGATCGCGGACTCGAGATAGGTCGGTCCGTTGGCCTCCACCGGCTGCTGGTAGACCTCGCGACGTGCGTAGCGAGCAAAACGATGCCCGACCACGTCCTTGCCGTCCGGGTGGATGTTGTTCGGATCACCGATGTCCATGGTCACCACCATGCCGGTCCAGCGGTTGGTCAGCGCCAAGGCCTGAGCTTCACGCAGTTCCGCGAACTGCCCCTCGTCACCGGGCATCGAGAAGGGCGCGATCTGAGCCCAGAGCACCGGCAGATCCTCCTGAAGGAACGTGTCGCGCCAGTCCTGGATCCAGCGATGCATCAAGCGCCGGTACTGTTGAGCGCGGCGCACGTTGGCTTCGCCCTGGTACCAGATGACCCCCGCGAGCTTCATGTTCGCCAAGGGAGCGATCATGCCGTTGTAGAGCACGCTCGGCGTGTTCTGCGTCAACCAACCTTCGGCGGGGAACGTCGGCAGTTCCACGAGC
>JAJDEX010000380.1 GCA_029259575.1 Planctomycetota bacterium
CGGCGATCGTAATCGTGGGCCGAACCGTGCGACGTACCGGTCCCCCACGTCACCGCCAGCGTTCCGGGCTGCAGGAGGAGGCGCAGGTCCTCACCACGCTCGACGTGAGCCCCGTTCTTGAAGTGACGCAGCACTTCCGAGTCCGTGCTCTGGATCGGCTCCAGGATCTGGTCTTGGGTGAAGACCTGATCGATCCACGGGAACTCCTCGGCGAGGCCGTCCGCAGCGACCCTGCGCACGTCCCGACCCTCGACACCGGCCTCCGCCATCAGCGCCGGGTTCAAGGTGATCCCGACCGCGGTGACCGCCACGCCGAACGTCTCGTCGTACTCGGTCTTGATGCGCCGGCGCACGCTCGCGGTCAAGCTGGTGACCTCGACCGTCGTCACCCGCGTGGCGCCGATCGCCTGGCCCGCTTGGCCCTCCGGCAGCGGCAGCACGCCGTGGTCCGAAGTCAGCGCCGCGATCCAGTTGCCTTCGCCCACGCGCTCGTCGAGGCTCTTGAAGAACTGCGCCAGGCTCGCATCCAGGCGAAGCAGGTTGTCCGTGACCTCGTGGCTGAAAGGTCCGTTGTTGTGCCCGATGGTGTCCGTGGCCGCGAACCCCAGGCAGAGCAGGTCCGGAACGGCATCGCGTCCAAGTTGCTCCGCATCCAACGCGAGCAGCGCGGCCTGGAGCACGATGGTGTCGACATAGGTCGTGCGGTAGATGGCCTCCGCGAGGGCGACACGCTGAACCTGGATCGCCGGATCGGCGGTCGGCAGCGTGTAGGGGAACGCGCGTCCCTGACCGAACAGGTTGCCCTCCCCCGCACGGTCGTCGATCTCGGTGCCGGGCGGCAGCGCGCTCGGGTCCAACATGTCGGGAGTCCAGGTCCAACCGTTCGCGCGTGCGACCCACGTGTCGTTCCAACTCTTCACCCACTTCGGCAGGTCGGTGCGGTAGGCCGTGGACGTCACGAGACCTTGCCCCGCGCTGCGCTCCCACCAGAGACACGGGTCGGCGGTCGCACCGCCCATCCCGATCGCAGAACGATCCTTGCCCGCGATCGAAACGACCTTGGCTCCGGGGAACTGACCCTGGAGGTGCTCGCCCAGCGCGGGACGTAGCGCGTTCACGGCCGAGCGCTGCCCGCCCTCCTCGGGGAAGGTGCCGGCGTTCCCGACGCCCTGAACCGTGTCGTCCCCGAAGCAATAGAGGCTCGTCCCCGACTGCCGGACCCAGATCGAGTTGTCCGTGATGCCGTGATGCCGCGGCATGGTCCCCGTTCCGAGGCTGGCGTGCCCCGGTCCGGTGCTCGTGGACGCGTACGGCAGTGCAGCTTGGGTGAAGCGACGACCCTCCCGCAGGAAGCGTCCGAGCCCGTCCGGATCGAGGTGGTCCTGGAGCCGGTCCAACTGGTCCGGACGCATCTGATCCACCGAGATCACGACGACCAAACGGGGGGTCCCAGTGCCGACGGCATGGGTGGAACTGGAACAGGCCATGACGGACGCGAGTGCCGTGATGAGACCGATCGGAAGGGTGGTGCGGAGCATGTCTCTGAAGCTACCACCAGGACCCCGCCGGGGGCTCGAAACGAGGCGCCTTTGGACACGATTTGCAGCCCTGTGGAGCGACGGAAATCGCGCCTAAACACCGCCGTTCCAGCCATTTAGGGCAGGCGGAAATCTCTTCCATGCCAAATGCGTCATCCTAATTTGCCCCGGATCCACCAGCGGGATAGGTTGCCGTGCTCCAACGAGGACGCGAAAGGGCAATCCGGCTCCCGAGCCGGTGCGCAAAGCTACGGGCCCCAAAGGTCGCCGGGCTTCCGAACGTCCCAACACGACACCGGCGTGGCCTTGGAGGAGCACGGGATCCGTCCCGCCGTTCGAGACGACCGGTTCCGGAGCATGACCTCCGGTCGGCCGCATACGCCCTCCATGTGGGCTCTGCGGGCGTCTCCCTCGGTGTGCCGGTTCCCCAAAGCGGATGCCATGCACCAACTCCCCCGAATCCACCACGAATCCCAAGGGATCGACCGACCAGGCGTGCGCGCCGGCGGCGACCTTGCGTGGGCCGGGGAACGCGGGCTCCGCCTGTTCAGCTTCGAGGTCGCCCTCGAAGCCGTCCCCGGGTCCTCCCGCTCCACCGGTGAGGCTCGACGTGTTCCGCTCTGCGCATGGCGCGGGCGGTTCGAGTTCGCAACACAGGGTGTGGGGACGCCCTCCGCGAGCTCACGTAGAGGTTCCAGCCGACTTGTGGGGACGAGTCTTGGAACCTCGGGGAGAAGCGGCGCTCGATTGAGGGAGTGGGGACATCCTCGCCTGAGCGCCACCCGGGATCACGGCTTCGGCCGTGCCACGATCGCAAGGGGGAGTGCTGTCATCTGTTGATGGCGCACCAGTGATCGCCGGGCCCACTTCGTGTGGGCCTGTCCGGGACCCAGGGGGCTCGGGACTTCGGTCCTGGGCCCCCTCTCTTTTCACATCGATCCGGAACGGACACCCGTTGCAGCAACCGAAGGGCCGACCACGACTCTCTGGATCAGAGAGGTCCTCGGCACGGCGTGAGGACTAGGACGGAACGTCGACGCGGAACCGATCGCGCAACCGCTCGATCAAACGCGCGTGGATCTTGCACACGCGCGATTCCGAGAGTCCGGTGAGTTGACCGATCTCGCGCATCGGCAGCTCTTCCCAGTACTTCAGGTAGACGATGCGGTACTCCTGCTCGGACAGGCGCTGCGCGACCAGGCGCAGGAGCTCGTCGCGACTCAGGCGATCGCCCGGAGATTCGACCGACTTGTCCGGGACCACGTCCAGGGCCGGTGCGGACTCCTCGTCCCCTTCCGAGTTCGGCATCGAACCGGTCGGCGCCAACGGCAACCCCGTTCCGAAGACCTGCTGGTAACTGTCGACCTCCATCCCCATGGACTCGGCGACTTCATGATCGTGAGGGGAGCGCCCGAGCTCGCCGCGCAGGGCTTCCTTGGTGCGCTTCTGGGCCTCGATGCGTTGGCGCCACGGTCGCGGCAGCCAGTCCTGGGTCCGCAGCTCGTCGAGCAGGGAGCCCTTGACGCGCAACTCGCAGTAGGACTCGAAGCGCACGCCACGCTCGGGATCGAAGCCCTCGACGGCCGAGATCAGGCCGACGCTGCCGGCCGTCTCGAGGTCCCCGCGATCGACGCTGCGCGGCAGGCGCATGGCGAAGCGGCGCACGATGTCCTTGACCAGACCGTGATAGGACTCCACCAGCGCGTTCCGGTGCTGATCGCACCGGTTGGCGTGGTAGGTCTTCCAAAGCGCGGCCCGGACCTCTTCGAGAGCGTCCTTGGCCTTGCGCTTGGAGGCGGCAGCCTGTTTGGCGGGGTCTTGAGTGGTGCGGTCCAACGTGTCCCTCGGGGGGCGGGTCGCGAGGTGGTGCGGCCACCGCGCTGTGCCCTTGCGAAGCTTGCGTCTGAAGAACGGAATACAAATTGCACGGGGCTCGATCCACATTCCGTCCACAACGGAGCGCCCGAAGGGCCGCGAACGCTGCGTTCAACCCACGAATGCGCATTCCGAATCAGGCTCCATTCCCCAGAATGGCGGGCGAATGCGGCCTCCTGGCCGTTTCAGGCCGTTGGGCACCTGGCCCCCGGATTTTTTCGAGGTTTGACTTGGTCGCACAGGCCTTCAGAACCCTTGCGCCCCCGCTCAAACGTCGTGCGGCGCCGTGTCCGACTCGTATCCGAGCCCATCCATCACGCGCGACTCGGCGGCGCGCATCGCCGCACGCTCGTCCGGCTCGTGGTCGTCGAAGCCACACAGGTGCAGCGCACCGTGAACCAGGTACAACGCCAACTCGCGCGCCACGGCGACGCCCCGTTCGGCCGCGACCCGTTGAGCACAGTCCACGGACACGTACAACTCGCCCGCCGGCCCCCCACCGTCCTCGCCCAGGTCGAAGGTGATGACATCCGTGGGTGTCGCGTCGTCCAACCACTGCCCATGCAGGCTCGTCAACGTCGCGTCGTCGACCAGGACGACGTCGATCTCGATCCCTGCCCGATTCCCTTCGGCGAGCGCAGCCTCCACCGCGGCCGCCGCCGCATCATCGGCGAGTGGCCGGGCTTCGACCTGCCAATGGAGGTGGACCGTCATGCGTCCCGGGAACCGTGATCGTCGGGCCGATCCCCTGTGCGCTCGTTGGGGCGATCACTGGATCGATCCTGGGGCTTGTCAGCCGTTCGGTCCTGGGCCCGATCGCTGGGTGCGGGCGGTTGGTACGCGCGCACGATCGCGGCGACCAACGGGTGACGCACGACGTCCTGGGGACCGAACTCGCTGACGCCGATGCCCTCGAATCCGCGCAAGCGATCGACGGCATCGCCGAGCCCGCTGCGTTCCCGATGCGGGAGATCGTTCTGGGACGGGTCGCCGGTGACCGCGACCTTGGAGCCTTCGCCGAAACGGGTCAGGAACATCTTCATCTGGCCGACGGTCGTGTTCTGGGCCTCGTCCAGGATGACGAAGGCGTTCGACAGCGTGCGGCCGCGCATGTAGGCGAGCGGCGCGACCTCGATCACGTTCGCTTCCTCGAGATGGGCGACGGCCTCGGGGTCGATCAACTCGAACAGCGCGTCGTAGATCGGACGCATGTAAGGGTCCAACTTCTCGTGCAGGTCACCGGGCAGGAAGCCCAGGTTCTCGCCCGCCTCGACGACCGGCCGCGTGATGATCAGCCGACGGACTTCGCCGCGGCGCAACATGCCCACGGCCTGCGCGACGGCCAGGAAGGTCTTGCCCGTACCTGCGGAACCCAGCCCGAACGTCAGGTCGTGGTTCTCCATGCACTCCCAGTATCGGCGCTGACTCTCGTTGCGCGGCTCGATGGGACGCACGCGGAAGTTGGTCGAGACCACGGGCTGGGAGGGACGTCCGCGACGCGTGCTCGTGGTGACCTGGCCGTTGCCCGGGCGACCGGCGCCCGTGGCCGCGTCCCCCCCGAGCAGGATCACCTCGATCTCCTTGAGACCGAGTTCGCGCCCTTTGCGCGCCTTGCCCAGGACGTGCTCGATGCGACGCGTCGCCTCGTCGACGGAGTCCTTGGGCCCCTTGAGGCGCAGGTTCCCCGTGCGCGTGAAGACCTCGATGTCGAGGGCCTGGCGCAGCAGCTTGGCGAAGCGGTCGTAGGGCCCCAGCACGAGGATCGCCTCGTCGTGGGAGCGGAGCGGGATCGTGGTTTCGTGCAAGGAATGAGGGGGCCGTGGCGCCGTTCGAGGGAATGCGCGGATGCGATGCGGATGCCTGGGGACGCGCAGGATCGCCGCGAACTCCAGACCTGTCAACCGACGGAGCCACTCCCTGCGGCACGGTTCGTACGGAATCCCAGGCCTTCGCCCCGGATCCCCGTTCGGAACGGGCACGCGAGCCCAACTGGACCCGGCGGTTCAGATCCCCGGCCAGACGAACAACGCCGGCCAGAGGAGCAGAGCGACCGGCACGGACAGGAGCAGACTGTCGACGAGATCGAGGAAGCCGCCCGAAGGTCCGAAGCGTGTGCCCGAATCCTTCACGCCGGCCCGACGTTTGGTCCAGCTCTCCAGGAGATCGCCGGCCTGCGCGGCCACGTTGACCGTCGCGCCCGCCAGCAATCCGGACGATGCGCCGAGCGTCGCATCGGGGAAGAGCCCCGTCGCCGCGAAGATCCCACCCATCACCGTCGCCGAGATCAACGAGGCTACGCAACCCGCCCAGGTCTTGCCGGGGCTGAGCTTGGGGAAGGGGTGGCGCACACCGACCATGCTGCCGACGTAGTACCCGGCCGTGTCGCCGATCTTCGACAGCACCATCAACGCGACGAGCGCGCCGGCGCCCAGCATGTCGGTGACCAGCACGAGTCCGGCGAGCGGGCCCGCGACCCACGCGACGCTGGCGGTGACGCGACGGACGGAACCGGGCTTGCGCGAATGGCCGGTCTCGAACAGGTCGACCAAACGCATCGCGATGGCGGCGAAGAGCGGGCCACTGCCGAGAACGATCAGCAGCATCGCGGTGTAGCGTCCGGCTTGGGAGGCGGCGTGAGGATCCAGGAATCGTCCCAGCAAGCACCCGACGAGGACGAACGGGAGCACGCTGCCGAGGCGCGTGACGAACCGCTCGGTCGCGTCCTCGACGAGCCCCATCGTCCAGACCTCGCCCAAGCAGAAGTGCGCCAGGACGGCGGTCACGCCCAGCACGAACCAGGGGCCCCCGGGACCCGCCGCCAGGAACAGGAGCGCGGCGGTGGCGAGGGCGATGGTGCCGCCGACGATCGTCCGTTGCTTCAGTCGTTGGGCGCGATCGCTCATGCGGTGTCTCGATCGGAGGTGGACGTGTCGTCCTGGTCTTCACCGAGCAACGCTCCGTACTTGCGGCGTCGTCCGGCGTAGGCGCGCAAGGCATCCAGAAGCTGCGGCTCGCGGAAGTCCGGCCAGCACACGTCGGTGACGTAGATCTCGGCGTAGCTCGCCTGCCACAACAGGAAGTTCGACAAACGCAGTTCGTCGGCGGTGCGGATGACGAGATCGGGGTCCGGCGTCTCCGGGTCGTACAGGTAGGCGCGCAGCGACTCCTCGTCGATCGAAGCAGGGTCCAGGGTGCCGTCCTTGGCGTCTTGAGCCATGCGCTGGATGCCGTCCGCGATCTCGGACCGCGAGCCGTAGGAGAGCGCGAGGCGCAGCACCATGCCGTCGTTGCCCGCGGTCAGTTCCTCGGTCGCACGCAGCGCCTTGAGCGACGCCGGCGGCAGGTCGTCGAGCCGCCCGATGCAGCGCAGCCGCACACCGTTCTTCATCAACGTCTTGCGCTCCTGGCGCATGAACACGCGCAACAGGCGCATGAGGTACTTCACCTCGCGCGGCGGACGTGCCCAGTTCTCGGCCGAGAAGGCGTATAGCGTCAAACTGCCCACCCCCATCCTCGCGCACGCCGTCGTGATCTGACGGACGGAATCGACCCCGGCGGTGTGCCCTTGGATGCGCAGCATCCCACGTTCTCGAGCCCAGCGACCATTGCCGTCCATGATGACGGCGATGTGCTCGGGGAACGGGCCCCCGAGGTCCGGCCTGTCGATGGGCTCGGGACTCATCCCTTGTTGCGCTCGATCACGGAATCGCGCTCGGGCCCGACGGAGAGCATCACGATCGGGACTCCGACGAGCCGCTCGAGCTCGTCGACGTAACTGCGCACGACCTCGGGCAAGTCCTCCCAACGGCGCACGCCGGACAGGTCGTCCGACCAGCCGGGGTAGGTTTCGTACTCGACCTCGACGCCCTCGATGTTCGGCAGGTGCGCGGGGTACTCGGTGTAGCGCTGGTCGCCGACGCGGTACGCCACGCCGACCTTGATCTCGTCGACGGCGTCCAGGATGTCGAGCTTGGTCGCGATCCAACCGTCGGCGCCGCACAGCTCGAGCGCGTAGCGCACCGCCACCGCATCGAACCAACCGGCGCGTCGCGGACGTCCGGTCGTCGTGCCGAACTCCTTGCCGGCCTTGCGGATCGCGTCGCCGTCGGCGTCGAAGAGCTCGGTCGGGAACGGGCCCTCGCCGACGCGCGTGCAGTACGCCTTGGCGATGCCCCACGCGCGGTCGATCTTGTTGGGCGGGAAGCCCGCACCGTTGGCGATGCCGCCGGTGCCGGTGTTGGACGAGGTCACGTAGGGGTACGTGCCGTGGTCGATGTCGAGCATCAGGCCCTGGGCACCCTCGAAGAGGATGCGCTTGCCCGCACGGTGGGCGCGACGCAGCTCGGCGCCGGTGTCCCCCACGAACGGTCGCAGGCGCTCGCCGAGCGCGAGGTAGCGCTCGACCTGGTCGCCCAGCTCGAGGGCGGGCTCGCCGTGCACCTTCTGGATCAGCGCGTTCTTCTCGGCCAAGGCAGCGGTCATGCGCGCCTGGAAACGGTCCGCGTCGAGCAGGTCCGAGATGCGCAGGCCCGTACGCGCCGTCTTGTCGGCGTAGGCCGGACCGATGCCGCGACCGGTCGTGCCGATGCGGCCGGCACCGCGCCAGACCTCGGCCAGGCCGTCGATGCGTTTGTGGTGTTCGAAGATCACGTGAGCGCTGGCACACACGCGCAGGTTCTCGGGCGTGACAGCCACGCCGCGTTCGAGCAGGCCGTCGACCTCCTCGAGCAGCTTGATCGGATCGATCGCGACCCCACCACCGATCATGTTGACCCGCCCCTTGTGCAGGATCCCCGACGGGATCAGGTGCAGGACGTACTTCTCGTTCCCGACGATGACCGTGTGGCCGGCGTTGGCGCCACCTTGGTAGCGGACGACGACGTCGACGCGGTCGGCCAGGCGATCGATGATCTTGCCCTTGCCCTCATCTCCCCATTGGGCTCCAAAGACGCTGAGAGTGGTCATGTCGTGTGGGCGTACGGGTAGCGGGTTGGGCCGCGGCGATGCGGCTGGGGCAGGGCGCGGATTCGGGGACGAACTCGCGGGAGGCGGTGAGACTGCGCTCGGGACAGCTCGGCCTTTCGTGCGGCGCGAGATTGTCCTCGTGAGGTTGGGCTCTCACAAGGGGAATCCGGGGTCACCTCGCCCGGACCTCGCACCTTCAGCGGCGGCGCGTGGAGGAGCGGGCCGCTCGGGTCGATCCGTACCCACCGCCACCGGGGCTGCGCACCTCGATCTCGTCCCCCGGTTGCAAGTCCACGGCTGCCTGGGGCGGCAACGGGTGGTCCTTGCGGGTCCCCGCGCGACGGAACACCGCTGCTCCGGGGCGACCGGCTTCGCCCCCGGCGAGGCCCCACGGACCGTGGACCTGGCGGCCCGCGCTCCAACCGATCGAGGCCGCGGTCAGGACCCGCACCCGGCGGACCACGCCGTCCCCACCGGGGCAGGCACCGCCACCTCCGGAGCCACGACGGACGTCGGTGGTCAGGATCCGCAGCGGCAGCTCCTGCTCGAGCGCTTCGATCGGCGTGTTGCGCGTGTTCGTCATGTGCGTCTGCACCGCGTGCGCGCCGGGTCCGGCCGGACCGCCTCCCGCGCCACCCGCGAGCGTTTCGTAGAACGCGAAGCCGTGTTCGCTGGAGCCGATGGTCAGGTTGCTCATCGTGCCGGCGCTGGCGGCGGGCACACGGTCCGGGAACGCCTGCGCGAGCACGCCGAGCAGCACGTCCACCAAGCGCTGGCTGGTCTCGACGTTGCCCGAAGCGACGGGCGCCGGGTAGCGCGCATCGATCAGGGAGCCGGGCCGCGTCCGCACCTCGACGCCGCGCGTCACGCCGCCGTTGGTCGGCGTGCCGGGCGGCAGGAACAGGCGCAGGGCGTACGCGACCGCGGACAACACGACGGCGGGCACCGTGTTGATCGGCGCGGCGACCTGGTCGTCGGTGCCGGTGAAGTCGAACGTCGCCCGTCCCTTGCGAGCGGTCATGGTGAGGCGCAGCGTGACCGGGTCCCGGTCCGCCAGTTCGAGGGTGTCCTCGAACGTCAACGCCTGTTGCGGAAGTGAGTCCAACACGGTCCGGGTGAGCGCTTCGGTCCAGTCGATCAGGTCGCTCCCACGATCCACGATCGTGCGCGCGCCGTGCTCGTCGGCCATGGACTGCAGACGTGTCGCCCCGACGCGCAAGGCGGCCCATTGGGCGAGCAGATCGGCCTCGCGTTCGGCCGGCACGCGCATGTTCGCGAGCAGGAGCCGCAGCACGTCGCGCTCGACCTGGCCCGCCCGCACGAGGCGGATCGGTGGGATGCGCAGCCCCTCGCCGTGCACGTCGGGCGCGGGCGCCATCGAACCGGGGTGCATGCCCCCCACGTCCGCGTGGTGCGCGCGGCTGACGAGGTGGAAGTCGGCGCCCTGACGACCCGTCAGGAAGACCGGGGCCACGAGCGTGATGTCCGGCAGGTGCGTGCCACCCTCGTACGGGTCGTTCAGCACCGCGACGTCGCCCTGCGCGAGATCCAGGGCGTTGCGCGTCGCGGCCAAGGACAAGGGCGCGGACCCCAGGTGGACCGGCACGTGGGCAGCCTGGGCGACGGCCTCGCCGCTGGCGCTGAAGAGCGCGCACGAGAAGTCGCGGCGCTCCTTGATGTTGGGCGAGAAGGCGGCCCGCTGGAGCGCGATGCCCATCTCCTCGGCCACCGCCGCGAACAGGTGGTGGAAGACCTCGAGCCGCACCGGGTCGAACCCAGGCCCCTGCGAGGCGCGTCTGACGGTTCGCTTGCGGCGCGCCATGGAGCCTAGTTGTCGTCGATGTCCAGCACCTCGAGCGGTGCGTGGTCCAACACGTCCCAGCGAATGAGCGGGATGATCGAGGCGGACTCGTTGTTCGATTGCCGCCAGACGACGGAGCGCACGATCTTCAACAAGTGTGTTCCATCGCGTTCGTACAGTTCGCGCTCGCGCTGCGAGGAGAACTCGACGATCTGGTTCGATTCGCTGCGCGTCGACTGGCGCGCGACGACGTAGATGGTGAAGACCTGGCTGGTGGTGACCAGCCGACGGCGGATCAGGGCTTTGGTCTCTTCCTCCATGCCCTCGAAGTTCCGCAGCTCCTCGAGCTCTTCGAGGTTGTCGAAGAACTTCATCTGCAGGACCTCGTTGCCGAACTCGTCGAGCATCGGCTCCACGTCCTCGTCCGACTCACTGGTCTCCTCGTCCTCGGTGTTGCGATACTCGATCACCTCGGCCCAGAGGCGACCGTCGACCTCGCGCGAATCGAAGAGCGCAGCCAGCACGGCACGCGGCGCGGTGTTCACGTTGACCGCGAAACCACCGCCGGACGCGGCGCCCGACTTCGTGGTGACGGTCGTGTAGCACGTCAGGAACCACTCGATCGAATGGACCCGGTTGCCGTCGACGTCGAAGAAGTCCTTGAAGTGGTGCTCCTCGAAGGGCTCGAGGACGATGAACTCGCGCAGGCTGGTCGGCATGCGGGCGGTGTCGGCCTGTTCGTCCTCGGGATCCGACAGGCGCTCCTCCATCGGCAGCAACGAGTCCTTGCGCGACTTCAGGTGCGTCAGGATCGCTTGGGCCATCTCGGCCGCCTGGGACGAATCGATGTCGTGCGCCGTGTCCTCGCGACAGAAGTCGAGCACGCGCCGCAGGATGTCCAGGGCCTCCTCCGCCTCGTCCTCGTTCTGGTTGAGGATCCCCAGGACGTTGAACTTGGAATCCTCGTCGACGATCAGGATGCGCAGGGCTTGATCGTTGATGTGCACGGTGTCGGGCGTGGCCCAGTCGTCCATCTTCGAATCGACCGGGTCGGAGGACTCCTCCCCGCCCTCCGCTCCATCCAGCCCGGCGTCGAGCGGGTCGGCGGGCGCCGCATCCGCACCCGCGCCGCCGCCTTCGGCATCGGCCTTCAGGTCCTCGTGGATCTGCAGCAGGATCGAATCGATCCCCCACTCCATCGAGGTCAGGATACGGTTGCGATTCGCCTCGGTCTGATTGCCGCTGACGGTCCGGTTGACCTGATAGCAGATCATCAGGATGACGATCAGGACCAGGAAGGACAGCAGCAGCGCTGCCCCCCGTTGCCCGGGGTCGCTGGGGTGCGCGTGGTGCTTGTGGAGGATCCGCATGGTCCGTGGTGGGACGATGGGCGGTTCGGGATCTTCCCGGCGCCCGGGGCCGCATTCTAGCGCGAAGGTCCCGCTGTGGCGTCAGGTCCTGGTTCGGCCCGGAAGCGCCCCGGACCGAGCGCCCCTACTCGCCGAATCCGGCGTTCAGGTCGGCGCCCTGGAGCACCCGCGGCCGGATGAAGAACAGCACGTTGGTCTGCTGTCGCTCCTGGAACTTGTTCTTGAAGAGGAAACCCAGGATCGGGAGGTCGCCGAGCAACGGGATCTTGGCTTCCCGCTCGAGGGTGCGCTCGGAGATCAGCCCGCCCAGGATGACGGCCTGGCCCGGCTCCAGGCGCACGATCGTTCGTGCGCGGCGTTGCGAGATCTCGGGGACGGTCACGACCGAGCCACCGGCCGCACCGCCACCCTGGGCGAACGCCACCGCGGTGCCGGTCTGCTGGCTGGCCTCGATGTCGATGTTCAGCACCACGGTGTCGTCACCGATCACGCGCGGGATGACGTACATCTGCACGCCGACGGGCTTGAAGGTGATGCTGGTGGTGAACGTGCCGTTCGCGGCGATGTTGCCGATGTTGAAGAACGGGATCTCGGTCGTGTTCACGATCTCGGCGCGCCCGCCTTCGCGCACCGCGACCTTGGGGCGCGAGATGATCGAGACGTTCTCGGCGGCCGCGACGACCTCGAGCAGAGCGTTGAAGCGAACGCCGTCGAACACGGCGCCGACGTTGAACAACGCTTCGGTCGAATCGACCGTGTTCGGGAAGGAGAAGTCCATCGACCTCACGAGCCCGTTCGGGTTCGGGAAGCCGAACACCGGCGTCATGTCGTCGATCGGCTTGATGCCGAAGTTGAACGAATCGGACGACGTCACTTCGACGATCTTCGCCTCGATCTCGATCTGCTTGACGTCCTCCATGAAGATGTTGATGAAGTGCTCGACCTCCAACATCACCGAAGGACTGGCGACGACGACCAGCAGGTCCCCCAACGCGATCGCGGTGGGCTGTTCC
>JAJDEX010000039.1 GCA_029259575.1 Planctomycetota bacterium
CCCTGGTCGGCGGACTCCTGGCGGCCAACCTGGTGTTGCCGCCCCGTAGGGAGCTCTAGGGGTGATTCCGACGGCCCATGTGCCGTGAATTCGGGTCGGCGGAAGGTGAACCGCAACCGAGCTGGGCGCGTTGACTAGCCCCTCAGGATGCGCTCGCCTTCCCTCACCCGCCTCGGTGCGCGGTGGATCCTTCTCGCCTGCCTCGTCGGATGCCCCGCCGGATGTAGGGACTCCACGGAACTGGAGCCCCTGGCGCCGGCCGTTCCCGTGTCCGCGGAGAGCGGGCTTCCCGAGGGCACCGCCAACCTCGAGTCGGGCCTGGTCCACGCAAGGGCCGAGCGGCATCACGTCGATGCGAACCGCGTGTCGATCACGGACTCGTTCCGATTGATCGTCTCCTACGGTCACGCAGAACCTGATGTTGCGCCCGTCCTTGTCGAGTACGGCCCATGGACCCAGGATCACGACCCGCACCCGGGCGACTGGGCCGTCCCGGGACTCGAGGTCAGCGCCACGATCCTGGTCAGGGGCGACGGGCTCGCCCTGCCCATCGAGGTCGGGTTCCCGGGCCGCGTGCTGCCCCGATCACGGCGCGCCTGGGCGCGCGTCCTCCACCCCGGGATCCTGCCCGACGTGTGCGTTTCGCCGCTTCGAACGGGCTCCGAGTCCGACGCGGCGATGGAGCTGGAGATCCGTACACGCCCGGGAGGCCTGTTGGGCGGCACCGTCCTGGACTCGATGGGCGGCCCGGTCTCCGGGGCGGAGGTGCATTTGCGGTCGCCGAATGCGCGGTCGTTCCCGGTCGATCTGAGCTCCGCGATCACGGATCGACAGGGACGATTCCTGCTCGTCGCGCGGCGCACCGGGACGTACGACGTGATCGCGCGCGCGGCGGGGTCCGGCAGCGCGATCCTCCCGTCCATGTCGGTGTCGGTCGAGGATCCGGACACGGACCTGATCGTCCGCTTGCGCGGTTCGGCGGTCATTCGCGGCATCGTGCGTGATCAGCACGATCGCCCGGTCGTCGGCGCGCCGCTCCTCGCCTTCGAGATCGACGCGGAACAGCAGAAAGACCATGCGGAACGTGGCATGCCCGTCGGCAGCGCGACATCGGATGCGATGGGGCGCTTCACGATCGGAGGACTGCGCACGGGCCTCTACCACGTGATGGCTGATGCGCCCATGACCTTGATCACCCAGGACGGTTTTGGCGCCGAGGTCGTCGACACGCGGCTGCGTCGTGACGTCGTGCTGCGCCTGGACGCGCGTCGGGTCTGGGTCCACTGCGTCGATGCGTCCGGTGTTGCGATTCCATGGCGTCCGGCCAGCACGCTTCAGTCCATGAACGCAGACCTGCAACAGGACCTGCAACAGGACGTGCTGGAGACGCGCACCTCGGGACTCGGCGATGCGTCGGGTGCGGGGCACGACTGGCGCCCGACGCACGACCCGAGCATCTGGGCCTTGTGGATCGGAGCCAACGGCCGACATCGCGTGACGCTCGGCAGCGCTACCCGCGGTTGGCAACAGGCGGATGTATCGATCGACCTGAGCCTGGATCCGGTGCAGCTCACGTTCGAACTGCCCGATGCGAAGACCCCGGCGCGCTTGAAGGTCCTGGTCGATCCGATGCCGGCCGAGTTCCACAACGGCTACCTGGTGCGGGTCGAACCCCTGGACGGGATCGCGCCGGTGCAACGGTTTCGCATCGACCCCAAGGTGGCCTCGTTCGAGCATGCGTTCGGGCCTGCCGCGTACACCATCTGCGTCATCCCGATGGGGATCGGGGCGACGCCGGCCGAGATCGACCCGCTGGTAGCGGAGCACGTCCTGACGGCGGGGGCGACCACCACGATCGATGCGCGCCTGCCGGATGCGCCGGAGAAAGACCAATAGCGCCTCCCTGCGAGACGTTACGGAAGGGTGACTGGCTCGAGGGGGCCGTCTGATGCACTCTGATCGTCCTCGCTCATGCGCCTGTACTTCCTGATCTCCGTCCTGTGGTTCTGCGTCGCTTGTGGTTCCGGTGATGAGCCGGTTCCGCTCGACATGCGACCCGCCCAGGCGCAGATCGAGAACGAGGCGGTGGCGGCCTCACTGACGTTCGATCCGACCCAGGACTTCGCTGTCGAGGTCGTCGAGGCCAGTGCGCGGATCGATGCGTCCACCCCGAAGGAGCCCGAGGTCGTCATCGAGTACGAACACCGAGACTACTTGGTGAGCGTGCACTTTCCCGACGACGCGACGCTCGACGACGTGCTCGAGTTCGAGTACGGCATCGGGGACTACGAGGAACGGGACGACGGCGGCACGCGCATGGTGCCCAGCGAGGTGCTCGGCACGTTCGTGGTCTCGCGCGAGTCACGGCAGTCGAACCTGGGTTTCCTCAAGCTCACCGTTCCGTTCCTCCAGGTCGAAGGCGAACGCGAGAACCCTGCGCGCGCCTGGGTGCGTCCGACCACGATCGGTTGGCAACAGCGTCGCTACTGGTCGCCCAGTTCCTACGACAAGGAACTGTCCGACGAGCTCTACCGTGACCTCGGTCGTCATGGCGTCGAGGAGGACGGCATGAACCTGATCCAGGTCCACGCGCGTCGCGGCATCACCGTGGCGGGCGTCGTCCTGAGCCCCGAAGGCGAACCGGTCGATCAGGGGCGCGTCTACCTGAAGCGTCACACCAGCAAGAAGCGCACACGCACCGACAGCCGCGTGAACATCGGATCCGACGGACGCTTCGAATTCCACATCTCGCGCGAGGCGACCTACACGTTGCGCGCGTCGGTCGCCGAGGTCGGTATGGGCGAGATCGAGGACCTCGAGATCGACCCGACGGGCGAACCGCTGGAGCTCGTCATCCAACTGGTCGGTCCCGGCACGATCGAAGGTCTCGTCCGGGACCAGCATGGCCTGCCGGTGCCGGGATTCCCCGTCTTCATGAAGCGCAGCGGCGACCTGCTCGAGGTGCCGGTCGTCGCTTCCGAGGACGATGCTGTCGCCGATGCGGATTCGGTCGAGGGCGAGACCCCTGTCGAAGAGGTCCCCGTCATCGATCAAACCGTCGGCTTGACCTCGATGACGGCGACTACGGACGCGAACGGCCATTTCATCGCCAAGGGCCTGCGCCCCGGCACGTACGCGATGTACGAGCGCACGATCCGGAACAACAACACCAAGCTGATCCAGGACGGGGTGCAGACGACGTGGGAGGAGCCGGTCGAGCTCGTTGTGAGGGCCACGCGGATCCTGGTGTCGGCCTACGAGCCCGGCAGCGGCGACCCGGTGTCCTGGTCCCCGAAGGGCCACGAGGTCGAGGGACGCGAGGCGTTGCACTCGATGGTCCACGCCCCCAGCGGCCAACGTCGAGGGCATTCCAGCTGGCGCAAGACCGACCAGGACCACACCTGGGCGCTGTGGGTGGAGACGAACCACGAGTACCGGATCCTGCTCGGTTCGTCCGAACGCAAGTTCGTCGAGCGCACGGTCCTGGTGAACCCCGGTCAGGACCGCATCGAGGTCGCGATCACGTTGTCGCCGAAGATCGAAGCCGCCATCGTACGTGTCTTCGCCACCGACCCGCCCGACACCCGAGACGTGAGCGGGCACTACGCTTACCTGCACAGCCTCGAGGCGAACACGAATGTCAGCAGCGCCAGTACGAACGAGCTCGGCGGCGTCATGGAGATGACGGTGCCGCCGGGTACCTATCGCATGACGGTCTCGCCGCAGTCGAACCACTGGGGTTGGAGCGGTCGTCACGGCAATGGGATGTCCGCGATGCCCAAGCCGCACACCGAGGTCATCGACCTTGCGCCGGGCTCGACCACGAGCCTGCACGTGGAGACCTCACCGAGCGGTGGCATCCAGTTGAGGCTGTCGATGCCTCCGATCCCGGATCTTGACCTGGGGCCCAACCGCAGCACCGACGAACCCGTCATTCGGGTCCGGGGCACCGGTCCGAACGGCGAGACGACCCAGCAGAACATCCAGACCTATGCCGTTTGGTACTACCGGGATCATGGGGAGCCCTTGGCGTTGGGCCCTGCCGGAACGCTCGCGAACCTGACGCCTGGCACCTGGCACCTCGAGATCGAAGCACCGGGTTTCGAGCCGCTCGAGACCTGGGTCGACGTCGAGCACGCCGAGTACACGGCGGCCAGCGCCACGTTGGTCCTGAAAGGCGACGAGCCGGCCGAGCCCGAAGCGCGCTAGGACGTCGCGTCGATTCCGCCGCGAGATGGGGTGAATTCGGGTCCGGGTGCTCCGTATCCTTGTCTTCCCGCAGAGCCTCCATCGAGGGGCAGACTTCAACGACGACGACCTATGGCGCATCAAGTGGACTACAAGATCGACGGCGACGACCTGCAGGCCGTCACCATCACCCTGGATCCTGGCGAAGCCGTGCGCGCCGAACCGGGGGCGTTCATGTGGATGGAGAACGGGATCGAGATGTCCACGTCGACCGGCGGCGGGATGATGGCAGGCATCAAGCGCAAGCTCGCCGGCGAGACGTTCTTCATCACCGCGTTCACGAACGAGGGCCACGACCGACGCCAGGTCGCGTTCGCCGGACCGTTCCCCGGCCGCATCCTGCCCGTCGACCTGAGCCAGGGCGACCTGCTGTGCCAGCGCGACGCGTACCTGTGCTCGGCGATGGGCATCGACGTGACGCTCGCCTTCAACAAGAAGCTCGGCGCGGGCTTCTTCGGCGGCGAGGGCTTCTTCCTGCAACGCTTGTCCGGCGACGGCTTGGCCTTCGTGCATGCGGGTGGTCACATCGTCGAGCGCGAACTCGGCGCCGGCGAATCGATCAAGGTCGACACGGGTTGTCTGGTCGCGTTCGAGGAATCCGTCGCGTACGACATCCAACGCATCAAGGGGGTCAAGTCGATGTTGTTCGGCGGCGAAGGACTCTTCTACGCGTTGATGCGCGGGCCGGGGAAGGTCTGGTTGCAGACGACGCCGTTCTCGCGACTGGCGAACCGCATTGTGTCCGCAGCGGGCGGCTCGCGCGGCCCGGGGCGCCGCGGCGGCGGGTTCCGGGGCGACCTGCTCGGCGGGGATTGATCGAACGCCTTCCCCCAACGCGAATCGCGCCCTTCTGATCGGTCAGAAGGGCGCGATTCGGCGTTCGGAGAGCCTTGGGGGCGTCAGTCGCCGCCGCCGCCCGCGTAGGGATGGCTGTCGATCGTGTCCGTCAGTTCCGTATTGCCCAGCGCTTCGGCCTTGGCGCGGATCTTGGGGATGTAGGCCAAGAGTGCCTCGCTCTCGGGCCAGCGCTGGATGCCGCCATCGGCCACCGCGTGAGCGGAGGTGTAGGCCCGGGCGCTGAACAAGTCGCCGACGATCAGCATGTAGTCCTGCTCGACGAACGCGTCGGGGAATTGCTTCGCGAGACCGAGGAACTCGGCCTGGCACTGCGGTGCATCCGTATGCGCGAGCGCGCGCGAACGACCCTTGGCCGCTTCGAACCACTCGTCCGAACCGTTCTCGAAGCGTTGGGAAGCTCCGTTGAACATCTCGCAGGCTTCGGCGAACGACTCTTCTTGCAGGAGTTCGTGTCCGCGTTCGAGCTGGCCTTCCGCGGTCATCAATCCACCGCCGACGACCTTGACCAATACGATCGAGGCCATCGCGAGGATGAGGATCGGAACGACGATCTTCGGGTTCATGGCGCGTCGTTCCTAGTCGCCGCCGAGGTAGCCCATGCCCTCGAGCGCGTTGCCCAGGGCGGCGTCACCGGAGGCCACTTCGCGAAGCTTCTCGATGTAGATCTTCATCTTCTCGCTGTCGGGCCAGCGCTTCTTGCCGGCGTCCGCGACGGTGAGGGCGTCGATGTAGGCCTTCGAGCTGTAGAGCTCGCTGAGCACCTTGCCGTAGTCCTTCTCGTCGAGACCGGAGGCTTCGTCGCCGGCGATCGCGATGAACTCGGTGCTGGCTGCCTTGGGCGCGGTGTGGGCCATCGCTTGATAGCGACCGACGGCGGCGACCTTCCAGTCCTCGCTGCCCTTCTCGGCGCCGTCCATGGCCGCGATGAAGCTGGTCAGAGCGGCGGCGTGATCGCCGTCCTGGAGCGCAGCGGCTCCGGCGTCGAGCGGATCGGAGGGCGCGCTTCCGCCACAAGCGGCGAAGGTCAACGGGAGGGCGAGGCTGGCGAGGAGGAGCGTGCGTTTCATGGGTCGGATCAGGTTCGCCCTCGATCTGGACTCAGGAGGGAGTCCTGGGGAGGGGTTCTGTGGAGGAGTGTATCCGGGCGCGAGGGAGGCCGTGCGTGCCACCAGGATCGGTGTGCGGCGAGCGGTCCTGGGCTCGCGCTCGGCCGGTCTCGCCCGTCGAACGCCATCGAATCGAGACAGTTCCGCCCCGGACCGGTAGATTCTCTCCCCGCCAACTCCGCGGTCCCCAACACCCCAGGTGCCCACGCACTCCCCGAGCCTTGTCCAACCCCATCCCCTTCTTCGATCTCACGGGCGAGATCGGCCCCTTGGCCGACGAACTCGAGCAGGCGGCCAGTCGTGTCCTGCGCTCCGGCGCCTTCATCCTGGGTCCCGAGGTCACCGCCTTCGAGTCGGAGGCGGCCGAGTTGCTGAACGTCGGTCACGCGATCGGCGTGAACTCGGGCACGGACGCGCTGGTCATCGCCCTGCGCGCGTTCGGGATCGGCCCGGGCGACGAGGTGATCACCTCGCCGTTCACCTTCATCGCATCTGCCGAGGCGATCGACCTGGTCGGCGCGACGTCGGTGTTCGCCGATGTGAACCCGGACACGTATTGCCTGGACGCGGCTTCCGTCGAAGCGGCGATCACCTCGAAGACGCAAGCCATCATCCCGGTCCACCTGTTCGGCCACGCGGCGGACATGGACGCGTTGAACCAGGTCGCTGAGCGACACGGACTGATGGTGCTCGAGGACGCGGCGCAGGTCATCGGCGGCACCTACAACGGTCGCAGTTGCGGATCGATGGGGCACCTCGCGGCGTTCTCGTTCTATCCCACCAAGAACCTGGGCGCGTGCGGCGACGGCGGCATGATCACGACCAACGACGACGAGCTGGCGGACCGTGTGCGGATGTTGCGCGGTCACGGTTCGAAGGGACGCGAGCAGCACGTGATGGTCGGCTACAACTCGCGCCTCGACTCGTTGCAGGCGGCGTTCCTGCGCGTGAAGCTGCCGCACCTGAAGTCGTTCAACGACGGTCGCCGCGCGGTCGCTGCGCGTTACGACGCCGCGTTCGCGAGCGTCGATGGTATCGAGACGCCGTTCACCGCCGAGGGCATCCACCACGTCTATCACCAGTACACGGTGCGGATCCCGAACGGGAGGCGTGACGCGGTGCGCGCCGCGTTGGCCGAGGACGGGATCGGTTCGATGGTCTATTACGTGAATCCGCTGCACACGCTGCCGGTGTACAAGGCCGGCGGCGGCTCGTTCCCGATCTCGGAGCGCCTGGCGACCGAGGTGTTGAGCCTGCCCGTCTATCCCCATCTGCCCGAAGCCGATCAACAGCGCGTGATCGCAGGCATCCAGAAGGCCCTCGCCTAGAACGAGCACAGCATGGAAACGCTCCCCGTCGCCGTCATCGGCGTAGGCCGCATGGGCGGCCACCACGTACGTCATTACGCAGGCCTCGAGGGTGCGGACCTGGTCGCGGTCGTCGATGGCGACGAGGCGCGCGCTGCCTCGGTCGCGCAGGAGTACGGCTGCCGCGCGTTCCCGTCGGTCGAGGCGTTGCTCGAGGGTGCGCCCGAAGTGCGCGCGGTCAGCGTGGCGACGCCGACGATCGCGCACCGTCCTGCGGCCGAAACGCTGTTGCGCGCGGGCGTCGCGTGCTTGATCGAGAAACCGCTGGCCCAATCGGCCGAGGACGCGCGCGCGATCTCGGCGCTGGCGGACGAGAAGGGCGTGGTCGTGGCCGTCGGTCACACCGAGCGCTTCAACCCCGTCGTGCGCGCGATGGCCGAGATGAACCTGGCGCCGCGCTTCATCGAGACGCACCGCGTGAGCCCGATGACGTTCCGCTCGATCGACGTCGGCGTCGTGTTCGACCTGATGATCCACGACCTGGACATCGTGCTGGCGCTGGCGAATTCGCCTCTGGTCGGCGTGTCCGCCGTCGGTGTGAACCTGTTGGGCAGTCACGAGGACGTGTGCAACGCACGCCTCGAGTTCGAGAACGGCTGCGTCGCGACGCTGACGACCTCGCGGCTGGCGCTGAAGACCGAGCGCAAGCTGCGTGTGTTCGCGGCGGACGCTTATGTCTCGGCGGACTACGGCAACCGCACCGGCATCGTGTTGACGGCCAAAGACAACGCGGACCGCATGCGCGAGATCGCGATGCGGATGGCGGCGGGCGAGGACCTGACCGGGATGGACTGGTCGGACGTCGTGAAGGCCCGGCAACTGGAGCTGGTCGAAGAGGACCCGCTGCGCGCGGAGCTCAGCGAGTTCCTGAACGCGGTGCGGGGTGAGGGCAAGCCTCGCGTCGATGCGCATGCTGGTTGCGCGGCGGTCGAAGCGGCCGAGCGGGTCGTGACGGCGATGGGGGAGCGCCTCGGGTCCGGTGGCGGGCCCTGGGGCGGGAAGGGCTGATTTCCGTCCCACCGAGCGCCACCTGGGAACGCGCGAGCCGGTCTGCCCCCCGGGGTGGGTGGGAGGGTGTGTGGGGGGTGGGTCTCCCTGTGACATGTGTCGGGTGAGAGGGTTGTCCCGGTCGAATGGACCGGCAGCCGCGGAACCCTCCCTCACGCGATCCGGTCCAGCCCCAGCCCGGTCCTCAACCTGAGACACCGGGGATCCAAGCGTACTTCGAACCGGGCGCACATAACTCATGGCGCAGTCGCAGTTTACGGTCACGGGTGCTCATGTCGTCCCTCCGGACACCCTGATCAGCACCCCTAGAGCACTCCAATCGGAGTACGATTCGCACACCTCGGAGGCTCCGCCCCCGAACGTCCAGCTCCTCCACCCCTCCATCCCGTGCGCGAACCCAAGGTCACCATCAAGATCCCGCGCCCCCTCTATCGCCATATCAAACAGGTGGTCGAGGACTCGGGATTCGACTCGGCGACCGACTTCATCGTCTACGTCCTGCGCGACGTGATGAGCAGTCATCAGCAACAAGCGCCGGACAAGGAGTACACGCCCGAGGAGCTCGAGGACGTGAAACGCAAGCTCAAGAACCTGGGCTACCTGTAGCCGCTCTCTTCAAGTCGCGTACGCCGTTGCGCGACTCTCTCAACGACTCTCCACCAACCTGCTCGGTCCCTTCCCCGGTTCGAGCCGACCCCCCCAAGACCATGACCGCGACCGTTCCCTGCTCTCCCGTCCACGGCGGCCTCGCCGCGCCCGTCAACCGCATCGCCGCCGATGCCGTGAAGAGTGGCCTCGCGACCGTCTCCGTCCAGGACGTCGACCGCACCAGCCTGTACCGCATCGCGGACGGCACGCTCAGCCCGCTCACCGGCCCGATGGGCAAGAACGACTACGACTCGGTGCTCGCCAAGGGCGCGATCGAGCGCAACGGCAAGGCGTGGGCCTGGACGATCCCGATCGTGCTGCCCGTGACCGACGCCGAGGCCGCCGCTTGCACCGCTGGCGCCCAGATCTCTTTGGTCGACGAGGCCGGCAACAACTTCGGCACGCTGACCGTCTCGGACAGCTTCGCCTGGGACAAGGCCGCCTTCATCAAGGCCGTCTATCGCACCGAGCGCACCGATCACCCCGGCGCCCGCCTTTGGACCGAGGACGCGCGCACCCAGCTCGTCGGTGGTGAGATCACCCTCGCCGCTTCCAGCGACGACCGCCCCTTCGCCAAGCGCGTCATGTCGCCGAGCCAGACGCGCTCGCTGATCGCCGATCAGGGCTGGGAGCAGTCGATCGGTTTCCAGACGCGCAACCCGCTGCACCGCGCGCACGAGTACGCGCTCGTCTACGGCGCCGAGACCATCCTGCGCGAGACCGGCAAGAAGACCGGCGTCGTCCTGAACCCCCTCGTCGGTCAGCTCAAGGGCGACGACGTCCCGGCCGCGACCCGCATGCAGACCTACGAGGCGCTCGTCGCCAGCCGTGGGCTCGGTGAGGGCGACTCCGACGCCGAGCTCTGGAAGGAGAAGGGCCAGGACCTGAACGACAACCTGCAGCTCGTCGGCCTCGACATGCGCATGTACTACGGCGGACCCTCCGAAGCCGTGATGCACGCCATCTACCGCCAGAACCTGGGCTTCACCCACTTCATCATCGGTCGCAAGCACGCCGACGCGCCGTTCGACGACAAGTCCGCCATCTGGGGCGACTTCGATGCGCAGACCGTGTTCAACGAGCTCGGTGGCGAGCTGAACATCAAGACCGTCAACGTCGGCTTCGCCGCCTACTTCGAGGAGATCGGCCGCGTCGGTCTCATGGAAGAGAACAAGGAGAACACCTCGGTGTTCATCTCGGGCACCAAGGTGCGCGAGCAGCTCGTCGGTGGTGAGAACCCCGACCCGCGCATCATGCGCGAGTCGACGGCCAAGATCCTCGTCGACTACTACAAGAGCCAGGGCTGAACGCCCCAGCTACACAACAAGAGCCAGGGCTGAACGCCCCAGCTACAACAAGAGCCAGGGCTGATCGCCCCAGCTTCGAATACGCGCCAGGCCTGAGTGCCTGGCGCAGCTCCTCTCCACTCAACTCTTCGACCTGCCATGGGACTTTTCGACGCCTTCAAGAAGAAGAAACCGCAACCTTCGCGGCCGTTGCCCCCTCGTCAGTTTCTGCGTCCTGGGATGCAGAAACCAGATCCGCAGGCGGACAACCACTTCATCATCATCACGCTCGACTCGTGCCGATACGACGCCTTCATGGCGGCTGCGCCGAAGACGATCATGAAGTTGGGCAAGGTCGAGAAGCGCTACACCTACGCCTCTTGGACGGCGCCCAGTCACTACAACCTGCTGACCGGACTGCTGCCGCACACGTCGCCCGAGAATGTGTACGCCTCGGAGTACTACAAAGAGGACTTCTTCAACTACAACTCGCGTTTGGGTGCCAAGGGCATCGAGTTCGCGAAGATGGTGCCTGGTTTGTGGTTCCCGGAGTTGCTGCAGAACACGCTGGGTTATGACACGCACGCGCGCGTGTCCTTGCCGGTGTTGAACCCCAAAACGGCCATCAACCGCGGTTTTGACAGCTTCACGCTGATGGACAGCCATAACGACATGGCGGCGATGCTGCCGACGATGAAGTTTGACGGCGACCGTCCGCAGTTCTACATGCTGAACGTCGGGGAGACGCATTATCCCTATGCGAAGCCCGAAGAGGACTCGTCCATGTGGCCGCGGATCAGCGGCGTGAACGGTGTCTTCAAGAAGATGAACGACCAGATCGAAGCTTCGGGCGACGACGAGGGCGGCAAGTTCAAAGAGGAATTCAAGTTCTTCGACCACGACAAGCTGGAAGAGCTGAAGGAGCGCCAGATCGACACGGTGCGCTACCTCGACGGCGTCTTCGAACAGCTCTACGACATGGTGCCTCCCAACACGCACATCGTCGTCACCGCCGACCACGGCGAACTCTTCGGCGAGGCCGGCTACTTCGGCCACGGCCCGATCATGCACGAGAAGTGCTTCGAGGTGCCCTATCTCGAAGGGCGCATCCGCTAGCGCTTCTCTCTTCCACGTACACGCGACCCTCCTAGCTACAAGCAACTCTCATCATGTCCAACAACGGTTTCATCCTCTGGTTCACGGGCCTCTCCGGCGCCGGAAAGTCCACGCTCGCCGAGTCCCTCACCCCGATCCTCCGCGAGCGCGGAACCAAGATCGAGGTCCTCGACGGCGACGTCGTCCGCACCAATCTCTCGAAGGGCCTCGGCTTCTCGAAGGAAGATCGCGACACGAACATCACCCGCATCGGCTTCGTCGCCAACCTGCTCGCCCGCAACGGATGCGGCGCGATCACCGCGGCCATCTCACCCTACGCCGCCGTGCGTGACGAGTGCCGCCAGATGTGCGACGCCACCTTCGTCGAGGTCTTCGTTGAAGCGCCCCTCGAGGTCGTCGAAGAGCGCGACACCAAGGGCCTCTACAAGAAGGCCCGCTCGGGCGAGATCAAGAACTTCACGGGCGTCTCCGACCCCTACGAAGCTCCCACCAACGCCGAGATCGTCGTCCACACGGGCACCGAGTCGATCGAAGAGTCGACCAACAAGATCCTCAGCTACCTCGAAGGCAAAGGCCTGGTCGCCAAGGCCGGCGCCGCCGCCAACTGATCCTTCGAAGGTCACGTAACGCAAGCAGCCCCGATCGACGCGAGTCGATCGGGGCTGCTTCGTTGTTGGCTGACTACTTCGAGGGGATCGTGACCGTGAAGTCCGTGTTCGACTTGGTCCACTCGAGTTCACCGAACAGTTCGCGTGAGTTCGGCAGGCTGAACCGGAGCACGCAGCCTTCCGGGATGTTCAGCGGTCCGGTGTAGCCCTGTGCGTCGGTCCTGATGGTAGGGATGTCGCCCCAACTGCCCTTGGAGCAGAAGCCCACCACCAGATCCGTCATGGGTGCACCGGTGTGGTCCATGATTCGCGCTCGACGTTCCAGCAATTCCAAGGTGACGGACAACTCAGGCATGTTCGGGCGTACGTCGATGACGTGCGGGTGGACCCAAACCCAACCCTGGTGTTGCCTACGGTGAATGAGCTGATGCTCACCGATCGTGGCCCAGCAGCCAAACTCTCCACCTGAGCTGCCGACGCTCGGTCCAGCGCGACCACCTCTTGAACCGTCTGCATTCAGACGGACCAGCTGGAAGCCCGATGTGACGTGATTCTCCGGAGCTGTGAACGCGATGACGCAAGGGATTGTGAGGGTCTGCGTGCAGTCCAAGGTCATGAGCCCACCTGAGTCGACGTCGACCTCGATCGATCCCAGGCTCTGCATCCCGCTGATTGATGATGTTCCCTTGGAGGAGATGCCGTCGTCACGAACGTCGTCATGCTTGAGTTCCAGATGCTGATCGAGCATGACGAAGTACTCGCCCGGTGTGACCCCGTGGATCTCGTAGGTGCCGTCATGGGTGCGGCTGAGCTTCGGGAAGTCCTCCTGTGATCCGATCCAATCGTCCATAGGTTGAAGGCGGAGCGTTCGTCCGATCAAGGAGGTTCCCGGTGGGATCTGGAGCTCCAACTCGAGCGTGCGCGAAGCTGGAAGTTCGATCTGCAGGTCCGTCTCGGGCACGCGCGGATCGATCTCGACGTGCCGGACCTGGTACGAGGTCGTGGAGCCCTCCACGGCTACGGTGTGCAGTCCGTGGGCCTCAAGGTCGAAGCGAGCCTGGCCTTGCTCGTCGGTGAAACGTTCGGCGTCACACTTGGCCAGTTTCCCGCTCTCCCGCACGTCATTCATGGTGAAGCGACCCTTCACGGTGCCCGTCATGGACCTTGGGTGACCGGGCATGTCGCCACGATTCAGAGTGACCGATCTGGCGACTACAGGCTGGCCTTGTGCATCGATGACGCGCACGACCAGGGCCTCCGCATTCGACAATTGCACGTCCACCTCTCGGATCTCATTGGCCGCAAGGCTCATGGCCCCAAGATTCATGGGTCGGTGACCAGGTGCAGTGATCGTGAATCTGTAGCTTCCCGCAACCAGGTCATCCATGAGGCCCGTCGAGCCATCGTCGACTGACAGTGGATCTCGCGGACGATCTCCCAAGTTGCGTCGGTAGCCGGCGTGCTCGATCAGGAAGCCATCCACCGGAGCTTCATCTGGACCGCGCACGTTGAACTGGATCCCTGAGGTACCCCGAAGGACGATCTTGTGATGTTCACCCGGCGTACCTGACGTTGCCTGGGCGGGTTCGAACCGGGGGTCGGTGATGAGGAATTCATAGACCTCCTTGCTGAGGTTCGACCCGTGCCAGGTGCTGGTTGCGCGTGAGGACAGGTAGTTGTCATCGATGGGTGTCATCGCGTGCCGACCGCCTCGCGGGTCGATCGCGAAGACCGTGCCCTTCTTTGGACTCTTGAAACGCCCATTGGATTGCCGGAACGATACGGCGAGGACCGAGTCCGGGTCGGGCCCGACATGCACCAGGTCCACCTGCTTCTTGTCCGTGGATTTCACTCGTACTCGTGAGCGTTCGAGTCGAAAGCTCACCACGTGTCGCGCCCAGACCGTGTACTCGCCGGAACGCAGCGAGTGGAACCGGAAGGCACCCAACTTCTCTTCGTACTGACCCTGCGCCGCCGCGCTCTTGCTCCGAGCGTACTCACCGCTTGCCTGGAGGGCTGCATGAGAAGGCCCATTGGCCGTCACGACCCAGCCGTTCTGAAGCGCGCTGCCTGTTTCGTTCTTGATGGACACATCGAGAACGCATGCCGGATGAAGGAATGCCTTGCCAAAGTCCACGTCGTGCGTCTTGCCCGTGGGCTCCCAGGTCCAGGCGACGTGGGCATGCTGCCGATGATCTGCGTGAATCTCGACGACTCCGTTCGCGTCAGGCCAGACTTCGAACACGGCGTAACCCGTGTCCTCGGAGAGGATCGAAGCCCCAATCTCGGGTTCGGGTTCACCATCGCTCGGGACAGGACGACTGTTCGAGCCGGGGGTCGTGACCACGACGCCTGCGAGGCTCCTCGTTTCGACACCTTCGACGAACCGGATATGGACTCTATAGGGCTCGACCCCTGACGGGTCCTGGGCAAAGGCCGGCACGGTGGCCAACGCGACGGCCAAACAAGCGCCCCGTGCCAACTGCTGAAGGG